>NZ_FSRQ01000006.1 GCF_900143185.1 Chryseobacterium scophthalmum
ATTCCGAACACAGAAGTTAAGCCCTCTAGCGCCGATGGTACTGCGAAAGCGGGAGAGTAGGTCGCCGCCAGTTTTTTTTAAAGTCTCATAGATTTATTTCTATGAGACTTTTTTTTGTTATAAACTCAGAAAATCAACAATATAGATCAATGATAATTGATAAATGATCATTGATCACTAATAAACAATAGGTAATGAATAATAAATAATAAATAATAAGTAGTTTTGCCTATTGCTAATTGGTTAAGGTTCGCTCCTCCGGAGCGAACCTTTGTAGAAGAGAATAATCATAATCACATCTCTCAGAGCTCCGCATGAGCGATACGTATTAATTCTAGAATTGTAATAGATAAAGAGAAACTAAAGCTGAATAAATTTATTTGTCTCAATTAGGCCAAAAACTAATATCGAATGACTACGATTCTAGCCCGGATAGCAGCGATTACCCCGCAACATGAGTAGGAGAGAAGAGGGATTTAGAGGTGGAAAGCAACGGCGTGAAGAGTAAAAGCGGATAGCCGGTAATAGCTCTTTAGAAAGCTTATAATATAGTTAACGGGAGTTTTCTAAATCTTAAAACAAGTGCCATTCTTAGGTTTTATTTAAACACAAATAATTTTCTTTTAAAATATTCTTTAGTTCAACTTTTTGAGAGGATGGCAGAAGGTTTGCAGAGTTTTTGCGTAACTTTAAGA
This sequence comes from Chryseobacterium scophthalmum, assembly GCF_900143185.1. Taxonomy (NCBI): domain Bacteria; kingdom Pseudomonadati; phylum Bacteroidota; class Flavobacteriia; order Flavobacteriales; family Weeksellaceae; genus Chryseobacterium; species Chryseobacterium scophthalmum. Next base: position 696 of record NZ_FSRQ01000006.1, read on the forward strand.
AAAATACACATTTATGCAGATAGAAACACGCACCCTGAAAGTAGATGATTATGAAGAGCTGGTAGAAACCATGCGCAGAGCGTATCCTCAAATGTCAGAATATGTCTGGTCAAAAAAAAGCATAGCAAAGCTGAATAAAATTTTTGAAGCCGGACAAATCTGCATTACCGTAGATGGGAAAATTGCGGCTGTTGCATTGTCGATTATTGTCAATTATGATGAGTTCGGCGATGATCATACTTATAGTGATATTACAGGTAATTATTCTTTCAATACCCATATTTCAACCGGAAATGTATTATACGGGATCGAAATTTTTGTTGATCCTGAATATCGAAAATTAAGATTGGGAAGAAGATTATATGATGCCCGAAAAGAACTTTGTGAATTGTTAAACCTTAAATCCATTATTTTGGGTGGAAGAATTCCGCATTATCATAAGTATAGCAACGAGATCTCGCCTAGAGAATATATTAGAAGAGTAAGAGACAAAGAGATCTATGATCCTGTTCTTTCTTTCCAGCTTTCTAATAATTTTTTACCGATAAAAGTCCTTAAAAAATATCTTCCGGAAGACGAAGCTTCCCATGAAAACGCAGTTTTGCTTCAATGGAATAATATTTACTACAGCAAAAAACCAAACACAATGCAGGATAGTGTTATTCGTTTGGGATTGGTACAGTGGCAAATGAGGCAATTCAAAGACATTCATGCATTTTATGAACAGGTTGAGTTTTTTGTGAACGTGATGGGAGATTACAAATCAGATTTTGTGCTTTTCCCGGAACTATTTAATACGCCTTTGCTGGCTCCGTTCAATAATCTTTCTGAACGTGACAGTATGATAGAGCTGGCAAAAATTACGGAAGAAATTAAAGCAAAGATTTCAGAGTTGGCAATAAGTTATAACGTGAATATTATTTCCGGAAGTATGCCGATTTTTGAAAACAATGATCTGTACAATGTAAGTTATCTCCTTCACCGTGACGGTAGAATTGACGAATACAGAAAAATTCATATTACACCGAACGAAAGGAAATATTATGGAATGAAAGGCGGAAATGAGATCAAAGCTTTTGATACCGACTGTGGAAAAATTGGTTTGGTCATTTGCTATGATGTAGAATTTCCTGAATTACCAAGAATTTTAGCCGATCAGGGAATGAAAATTTTGTTTGTTCCTTATCTTACCGATACTCAGAATGCATATATGAGAGTTCGTCATTGCGCTGCTGCAAGAGCGATTGAAAACGAATGTTATGTCGCAATTGCAGGCTGCGTTGGAAATTTACCCGGCGTAAATAATATGGATATTCAGTTTGGTCAGGCTGCAGTTTTCACGCCTTCAGATTTTGCATTTCCTTCGAATGCGGTAAAAGGAGAGGCGACTCCAAATACAGAAATGACGCTGATTGTAGATGTAGATTTAAATTTACTGAAAGATCTTCATTACAATGGTTCAGTTCAGATTCTGAAAGATAGAAGATCAGATTTGTACGAAACGTATTTGAAATAAATTTTATTAAATCATAAAGCACTTTCATATTGGAAGTGCTTTTTGTTTTTAAATCAGATCTTCAGATTATTTAAATATAATTTAACAATTTATGCAGCCCGCTCCGAATTATAATTTTTCATACAAACCAGACAGTACAAATCTTCTCGCCAAATTCGGTTAACTCTATAATTTAATACCGTATTGATTTCCTGGTCGATGCTTATGTTTTGGGCTATTTTAGGTTTTTCAGTATTTGATTTTTTATCTGATGAGTTTTTTTTATCAATATTCACAATCATATTTTTAGAAAAATTATTCTGAATATTTGTTGAATCTTGCTTGAGTTGTTCGTTTTGAGCAAAAACGAAGTGAGAGGCAAACAAAAAAATAAGATATAGAAATGATTTCATCGATGATTATTTGTAAAACTAAGGTAAGAAAAATACATCTACTTTTCTCGTGTTTGTGATTATTAAATTTCTGGAATTATAATTTTGTACCATAAATTCCTGTTGCACAACCGTAGAAATAATTTTCTGAGTTTACATTCAAATTATATTTGCTGAATATTTCCTTTACACCGGCGCAGTTTTCAAAATTTTCGGTATAGATCCAAAGCATTTTATAATCACTAGGATTTCCTAAAAATAATTTACCCAAAACTGGAATCATTTTACTTAAATACAATTTATAAGGATAATATAAAAGCTTGTTTTTAGGCTTCGAAACTTCCACGAAACTAAATTTACCATTCGGTTTAAGAATTCTGGAAACTTCTTTTGCTAAGATTTCCAATTGCTCTTTATTAAACGTTTTCAAACCATAAGCACAGGAAATGATATCAAAAGAATTTGATTCTAAATTACTCTGTAAAATATCTTCACAAAGCAAGTTCAGCTGGTCTTTGAAAACCTTATTTCCTTTACTTTCTGATTGCAAAATCATTTCTTCAGAAAAATCTAATGCTGAAAAAGTGGAATTAGGGAAATTTTGCTTTAGGTAAGTCCAGTTTTCACCTAATCCAGAAAGCAGATCAATTACTTTTAAATTGTGCTCAGATTTTCCCAATTTGTTGAGAAACTGCTTTCTCCAACGAATTGAAAAGCCAAACGAAGTAATGTAGTTCATTCTTTCGTACGAACCAGACATCTGATTGAATAACTGTTTTACAAATTTTGGCTCGTAGATATTGTTCATAATTAAAGAAATTTTAGACAGACAATTTAATTCATTTAATACTTAAACTTTTCAAAAATGGTAAAACTTGTGATGAACCATACAATGTTTCGATAATAATTCCGTTTTCATTAATTAAATAAAGAATGGGATAACCATAAATTCCAAACTGTTTTTCAATATCTTTTCGGTCGGAAATTACAGGAAATTTCACTTCTTTGTTGACGAAATATTTCTTGACATTTGCTTTAGAATCTGAACCAAAAATATTGATCAATTCCGTTTGAGTATTTAATTTAAAACCTGAACTCAAAACATAATCTGAAATCATTTTTGAATAACCACAATTGGTCGAAGAAAAGAGTAGAAGAGTTTGCTTTTCTTTTTTTGGATTGAAAGAAAATTGTTGACCGTTAATATCAATTGCTTCAAAAGGCTGAACTACAGTGTTTTTTGCTAAAGGCTTTAAAGAGTCTTGTCTTTCGTAATATTTTAAAGCATAGTTTTGAGGAAGAAGAACTTTAAAATTGGTTGTTTTATCATAGAAAATATAATTACTAAATAAATAGGTTACAGTTTGTCCCAATTTTCCATCAACAAAACTTTTTCTTTCAAACTTGCTGATTGTAAAATTTCCTGAAATATAAATATGAAATTCGACCTTTATTTCTTTTCCTTCGTAATTATTAATGCTTTCTATGTTTGAATAATGACTGTGAATTTTCCCGTCGATTTGAGTGTCATCAATATAGCTCCATTTCATTTTGAGCAAAGTGGTAGGACCAAACTGCCTTAAACGGGATGACGAAATTGCTGCGTTCTGATTGTCTTTATTTTCGTATTCGTAAATGGTTTTTTCGGCGTGATTGACTTCATAATAAAAATTGTTTTTGTAGAATTCCTCCGAAGTTTCGTTTTTGCTGTAGAATTCGAAATCTTTATTTTGAGGTTTATAAACTGTGTATAAAACACTGAAAACAGAAGTTGCATCCGTTTCAGGATTAGGATAATAAGCGGTGGTTTTATAGCTGATTACATTGGCCTGGAAATATTTGCGTTTTGCTTTTTCTAAATCGGGGACTTGTGCGCAAAGTTGTACGATGTTAAAAAACAATAAAATAATACTTATAATCTTCTTCATTTTTATTACAGATGACATTTGTTTTTGTATTTTTTAGTGGTTTATTAATTTAATACTCTAAATTTTCAAAATACATTTGTAATTCCAAAGCTCTGTTTTTCACGATTTCCTTTTTCTTATTTTCAGCAATATTATACCACATTGTTCCTTCTTTTACTTCAAAATAAAATTTAGTAATGAATTTAAATTCTTTGTCTCGATAAATAACCCATTCTTTTTGAGAAGCTTTCAGGATTTCAAAAGCGTCTTTTGGAAGTTTGGATGCGAGAAGATTGTAATATTTATTCAGCTCTTTATCCCAGGAATCTCTTGCTTTTATACTACATTTTCGCATTTCAGCATTTGAAATATCTTGTTTGTCAAAACATTTTGATTCTTCAATATCTATAAAATGAGTTTCCTGAAAAAAAATAAATACTGAGAAGAAAACGAAAATCAAAACTATTATTTTTTTCATGATCTAGTTTCTTTATAAAGATTAGTACTTAAACAGGTTTATCATTTAACACTAACATTTTGAATGGGAATTCTTCAAGGTTTATTAACATATCGTCGTCAAGCAATTTATTGATGGTTGCATAAAATGTATCTTCCTTATTGACTATTTCTAACACATGTTTTAAAGATTCTGTAGTTTGTACAAATTTGTACAGATAATAATAGTCAATAACTCCATAGATTCCGCGGATAATATTTGTATGAACATATTGTTTTGAATTAATATTTTCAAAATCACAATGTGCTCCATGAAACCAATATGTCCATTCTTCATTTAAATTTCCTCGCCACAAACTATTACTTCTTAATAATAATTTTGAAAATGGTGTCGCAGAGTTTAAATCAAGATTATATTTTTCTGCTAAACTTTTAATCAATTCTTTTGCGGTCTTATCAAATAAAATTATTGCCTCTAAGACTAATTCTTTTTGCATCATATTTTTATTTATTCACTCAAAACAATCCTCCCATCAACTTCCTTCAGCAAACCTTTTCCAATCAATTCCTCCACAGAAAAATTCACTACAGAATCAATCTGAGAACCCACTTTTGCAAAACCAAAAGCTTTACAAACCGCACGAATCAATTCGTCTTTATTTAAACTCAAACTTGAATGCATCAATTCCATAATAGCAACCGAAATTTCTTCAGGTGCAATCTCGTCAATCAGTCTTTTTTCTATTGAATTGTCTCGGTAGAAATCAAGATTTTGAGGTTGTAGATTTTCGTACCAATAAAATTTTTGATAACTTTCTGTGGTTTGTACATTCGGGATAGAATTTAAAGTTTCCAAAAGATAAGTATTCATTTTTCCTCCTGCTCTTGAAGTATTCCAAAGTTTAAGAATCTTCCTGAATAAAGCATTCTGACTAATCGGTGATTCGGTATCAATAATTGTTTTAATCTGATTTAAAAGAACGGGTTTATTTTCAAAAAGATAAATAGATTCTGAGTTCGCATTAATTTCCGGACTCAATTCTGCTGCAACATAAGAAATCATTTTCGAAGGTTTTTCAGTTTCCGAAACTTCACTCAGATAGACTTTTTCAGAAGTTTTCAGTTCAATGATTTCTTCCTTTTTTTCTTTTACTTGAGTTTTAATTTCTTCAATTTCAGCCTGAATTTTTTCAACAATTTTTTCTTTATTTTTAATCCAGTCCAGAGTCCAGATTCTGAAAACATTCCAACCTAAACCTTTCAAAACATTCGGAACAAGTAATTCTCGGTCATTGGTCGTATTGATATTAAAATAATTTTCACTATCCAGCAAAATCGCCATCAGATATTCGCTTTCATTTTCAGGATTAATTACGCCGATGTCAATTTTATATTCTGAAGTTCCTATGTTGGTTTTAATTTTCAGACCACTTTCCTCCAAATGTTTCGCAATCGAATTCACCATCAGTTTCTGCTGATTCACCGTTGGGTTCGAATTTTGATAAACCAAACCTTTTTCAGAAAAATTCAGGAAGTTTTTTAAACCTAAAACACCTTCCGAACTCGTTCTATTCATGTCAATTTGGTCGCCTTTTAACGAAGAAAAAACTTTCATTTCGTAGCGTGCTCTTGTTACGGCAACATTCAGTCTTCTCCAACCTCCATCTCGGTTGAGCGGACCAAAATTCATCGAAACTTTTCCGTCTTCATCAGGACCGTAACCAATCGAAAACAGAATAATATCTCTTTCGTCACCTTGTACATTTTCAAGATTTTTAATGAAAATTGGTTCTTCGGAATTGATAGAAAATTCTTCCAAATGCGGGTTTTCCTGAAATAATTTCTGCAGTAAATCTTCAATCAGACTTTGCTGAGTTTGGCTGAAAGTCACGACACCGATCGATTTTTTATTTTTATTTTCGAGGTGAATTCTGATGTATTCAATGATCGCTTCAGCTTCATTTTTATTGGTTCTTGTTTTTCCTTTGTCGTAAAATCCATCAATAAATTCGAACGTTACTTTTCTGTTTAAATCATCCGGAGATGGGAAAGTAAGCAGTTTGTTATCATAAAAGTGAGCGTTTGAGAAAGAAATTAAACTTTCATGCTTGCTTCGGTAATGCCTTAATAAATAATTCGACGGTATTGAAAGCGCCAAACAATCATCCAAAATACTTTCAAGATCTTCGAGTTCAAAATTTTCTTCATCTACTTTTTGGGAAGCAAAAAAGCTTGTCGGTGGCATCTGTTTCGGATCCCCAACAATTATCGCCTGTTTTGCTCTCGCCAAAGCACTTACCGCTTCAGAGGTTGGTAATTGCGAAGCTTCATCAAAAATCACAATGTCAAAATGCTCTTCATTCACGTCAAAATATTGGGCCACCGAAATCGGGCTCATCAACATGCAAGGTTTCAACCTCGGAATTAAGGTTGGAATTTGGTCAAATAATTTTCTGATCGATAAACCTCGTCCTTTATTTCGAATCGCTTTTTGGAGAATCCCAATTTCTGAACTCTGAACAGCTTCCTGAGAAAAATTCGGAATTCTATCGCTGAGTTTCATCGTTAACTGATTTTTGGTCAGTTCCGTAAATTCTTTGTGAAGATTTTTATATTGCTGAATCTGAGATTCGTAAATATTCGCATCAAAACCATTCAAAGTTCCCGAACCGTAAATGGTTTTAATAAATAAATTCAGATGGATGATTTTTTCAAATTCAAGCTCAATAGATTCTGTATCGAGCCAACCTTTTTCAAGGAAATTGATGAACCAGTTTAGGTTTAAATCTTGTGCTTTTTCTTTTAAAACATTAAAATTAATCCAATCTTCCAGCTGATGAATATTCTGTACAACAGTTTGCAGTTCTGTATCGTTTGGAATTTCATCCACATATTCCAAAAGTTGAGTTTCTGCATTGTGGAAATCTTTCAAAGTTTCCAGAACTTCAGAAATATGCTGACTGTTATTTTGTTTTGATGAAATATCTTTTAACCATTCCGGGAAATTTGGAATTGAAATTTTTTGTGCTAAATTTTTTGCATTTTCAATGGTTTTTAAATCTTTTTCAATCGCAGCAATATCAAACGAACTGCCATTAAAATAAAGATTCGTCACCGAAGAAAGTGCATTGTAATGAAGATTGTTTAATTGATCTTTAAGTTGCTGATAATTTTCAAGCTTTTCAAAAAGTCCGTCAATCTGCACATCAGATTCTATTCCTGATTTTGCATAGCCGTTCAGTTGTTGCTTCACTTTCCTTTGTTTAAACCATTTCGGAATAAACCAGGTGTGTTTTGCCTGATTCCACAACAATTTTAAAGAAGCGAAATCTACATTTAAAATAGAAGAATTAAAACTTGAGGTGATTTGATTTTCAGTTTGTTGAAACTGCGTTTGCTGAGTCATCCAGTTTTTAAATAAATTCAACTGACCTTCATTTAAAACAAGGTCGACCAAACCAGCTTTTACCGGATTTTCTTTTAAATATTCAAGAATTTCTATGCTGTCAGAATTGGAAACTTCATCCAATTTGAACTGGCTTTTTACTTGTTCAGCCGCATTTTTCTTTTCATTAAATTGAGAAATTGCCGAAAGTATCAGGTTTTTATTTTCAAACTGATGATTTGAAGTTTTAATTGGTCTTAAAGCATGAAGAGATGGTTGTCCGATTTTCTGCACAATTGAAGCAAACGGAATCAACCAGTCTTTCCACTGATTCCAGTTGAAAACATCGGCGCTTTCCAAAGGAAAATTGATATGAAAACGTTCATCAGGTTGTACATGATTGGTTTCCAAAAAGGCAATGGTATCAAATAAACTCCAACCAATTGGAAATTTTTTGTGCAATTCATTTACATATTTCCCAAGTTCTTTTCTGCGTTCGTCAAGGCGTTTTGCCTCTTCATGATAATCGGCATTGATTTTATATTTCGGAACTTCAAGCGTTCTTTCAAACTGTTTTAAAACATCCGATTTTTTAGATTTATTGGAATGCAATTCAAGACAAAATGCGCCCAAACCTATATTTTCCAATCGGTGATGAACCACATCCAAAGCCGCTTTTTTCGCTGCAACAAAAAGTACTTTTTTATCATTCGCCAAAGCATCAGCAATAATGTTGGTAATTGTCTGTGACTTTCCCGTTCCTGGAGGTCCGTGAAGAATAAAACTTTTATTGAGATTGGCATTTTTCACGGCATTCAGTTGAGAATTGTCAGTGGAAATTGGTAAAACCAATTCTGAAGCTGAAATATTTTCTAAACTTTGAGCATCATTTTCTACGCTTTCCAAAGTTCCCGTAAGTTTGCCTTCAATCAAACTTTTTACAATCGAGCTTTTCTGAATTTCTTCCGAATATTTTGAAATGTCCTGCCAAAGAATCAATTTATTAAAGGAAAAAATCCCCAAAACCAATTGTTCCAAAACATCCCACCCTTCAAGATTAAGTACCGCATTTCTGATGATTGCCAAAACTTTCGGAACATCAACGCCCGATTCATCCATCGGAAGATTTTCGAGACTGTTGATGTTGAGTTTGAATTCCTGTTTTAGATATTCAAGCAAGGTAATGTTGATCATCGTTTCTTCTTCACGGCTTCGAAGCGTAAATTTAGAATTCACAGATTTTCTCGACAGTTCAACCGGAATCAATAAAATCGGAGCCAGTCTTGGAACTTCTTTATTTTTCGGTTCAAACCATTTCAATAATCCGATTCCTAAATATAATGTGCTTTTTCCGTTTTCTTCTTCAGCTAATTTTGCACTTCTGTAAAGATTGGTAAGAATATTATCGAGATCATCCTGATGATAATACGTTAAAAGACGATTGTATTTAAACTCATCTTCCGCCAGTTTGAAAAGCGGTTGCGACTGATGTAAAGGCTCGCCGTAAAGATTATATTTTCTGAGAATAGTCTGATTATTGTCGGGAACAATTGTAAATGATTTTCCGTCGGCTAAACTGTCTTCAAGCACATTAATTTTAGAATCAACCAACTGAAGCATACTTTTGGTAAACCGCAAATTCAGAAGATTATTTCTAAGCGAAAGATCGAGCAGTTTTCTTTCCCAGACTTTCTGTTTGGTGAGATTTGAAAAATCGGTCAGCTCTAGATCGTCATATTGTGTTCCCAAATCAAAATCCTGATCAAATTTTGCAGAGTTTTGAACAGGTTTTAAATCTTCTGTCAAATTATTTTCATTTTTCAAAAGTGGGAGAGGAGAAATTCCTGCTGACCTTGCATTTTTGACGTCTAATGAAAGCAGAAATTTTGAAGAATCCATCAATTGAGTTTCTGCAGAATTCATTGCATCTTTGAATGAAATGTTACTTCCTTTGCACAGATTGGTAGATTCAATTAAGGCAATTTCTTTAATTCCTGAAGCAATTCTTTTGGAAATTGCAGCCTGATCAAAATTGACCATTCCATCAAATCGATGATCATCCAACCAAACTCCTACGAAAGCATGACCTTCCGTTACTACAATCAACGGATTTAAATCAATTGCTTCAAGACACGCTGCAAAAAGCAGAGAAATATCGATGCAGTTTCCAAACTTTGTTTCTAAAACCGTGTCTATAAGCCTGATTCTTTGTCCGTTCTTTTCAAAACTTGGCGGCATTGCGCTGTAAATCAGTTCCAGATTTTGGATAGATTTATAAATTGCCGAAACCATCTGCAAAACTCTTTCCTTACTTTTTTGCTGATAGCCTTCAAACGAAGGCGTAAGTTTGTTTCTCGATAAAATATCAATCGCATCAGCTTTGATTTTGTATAAAGAAGTATTGTTTGAAAGAACATAAGAAGCCAAAAGTTGCGGATACGATTGCAATCCTCCAAAATAATCCATCGGGAGAACTTCTATGCTGAAACTTTTTTCATAAATAGATTCTCCGTCTTTAAAAACCTGAATTTTAATCTGATCTAAATCTTTTTCCGTAAGTCTTTTCAACAAAGTATTATTAAATACAAAGTTGAAAAGAGAAATTTTGTACAGTGAATTCTGCCTTATTTTATCAATATAGACATCATATTTTTCAAATATACCCAAAGATGAGGTAATCTGAAGGTTTAGATTTTCAAAATCTTCACTCACTTCTCTGAAAGCAATGCTTTGCAGAAAAGGATATTGGTTTAAACAAAAAGTATAATTGAAATAAGGGTTGTGCTGTATCTGTAATTCAAACGGAATAATCTGCTCCATAAATGTTTTTTGTGATTGTCACTCTCTTTTTCGGGAGATAATGCAATTTAGAAATAAAACAGATAATCACAAAACAGTTTGGCTCAGTGTGGTTGAAAATTACGAATTAGTCGAATGCCAATGCAATCATTTAATTCTTTCTTTTTCCATTAAAAACTACATCAAAAGCCAAGTAGCTTACATCATACGGATGATTTCCTCCTACCAGATTATTCATATAACCAATATCAAAAGTTACGGCAGAATGTTTTGGAGTTACTGAATAATATGCCAAAAAACGGCTTTCATGATATTTCAAATCACTCCATTCTTTTGAAAGTGCATTTTTTTCTGTTGAAAATAATTGTTCGGAACTTAAAATTAATTTCTTTGAAGAATCTTCATTCAGATCAATACTAAATTGCAGACGCAATCGACTTCTTAAAGCAAAAGATTCGGCATCTTCCAAACTTTTTGGAGCGAAAAATTTTCTAAACTCCTGTCTGAAAGTAGGAGTTACTTTAAGTTTTGAACTTTTAAAAACGTGCGATAATCGACCGTATAATCTAATTTCCTGTTGATCAACAATATTATTATCGGCTGAATTTTTCTCTTTTTGATTTCTGAAACTTACCGCAAAAGAATATTTCCAGTTGTTCTTGAGTTGTTTGTAAAACTCCTGATTGAGAACTAAAATTGAAGGTTTTTCTATAGGATTGAGTGAAGTTTCACCCGTTCGTCCCATTCCGAAATAACTCATAGATTCCCAATTTTCACCCAACTTTTGCTTTATTCCTGCAGCGAACCAGCTCGCCGTTTTAGCATGTCCCAAACCCGGCGGACTGATTTGTGCAGAAATATTTACAGCAAAAAAACATACAATGAAAATGACCAAAAACTTCCTCATTTTAATCTTCTTTTTGTTGCAAAATTCTTCCCTGTGCATCAAAAACAACTTTCCATTCCTGAGAATAATTTTTCAATTCTACGTTGTAGATTACTTTTCCGCCTTCAGTAATTTTTTTAATGTCATCAGTTCTGTAACCATTAAATGACCTTTTAATAGAAGCTAAAACAGTTTTTGGAAGATTACTTTTTGAGATTTCTTCTTCATGTCTTACCAGTTTTCCGTCTCTAGAATATAAAATTTTATGGTCATCGCCTAAAAATCCGGTTTCAAATTCTACCTCGTAATAATTTCCTTTAATTTCCCAGTCGATATCGGCTGCTTTTGGAAAAGATTTTTGAAAATGATTTAAAATCACCGAAGGAACTTCGCTCTGACGAATATCCTGTGCTGAAATATTGGTAATACTTAAACCTAAGATGCTGATTGTTAAAATTAAATTTTTCATAATGTAAATTTTTTATAGTGCTAATTTCCGACACGATTCTGGAAACATTTGGGAACAACAGTTTCTGTTGATTAATTTTATGATTGATTTTGTGAATTTTATAGAATTATGATTTGAAAACGGAACAAAAAATCAAAGTTCATACACCAATCTAAAAAATGAAGAGATACTTTCATCTTGATGAGAAACGGGAATTCCAGTAACAATTCCTACTGCAAAATGAGAATCAAGCTTAATCTTTACTTGCGGACGAAGCGTTACCAACATTTTTCCGTGACTGATTTCTTTGTTGACTTCCATCCCGATAAAATGACCTGAATTGGGTAAAGAATACATTACAGAACTATTGATTTGCCAATCGACCGGAGTGCCATTTTCTCCCAATTGATGCTGAATCATCGGATAGGTGTAAACCAAAGTGTGAATATGAGAACCCCATTTTTTAGCCGCTATAAAAAACGGACTGTACACCAAACCTGTAATGAATTTCCCTTTTCCATAATTTTTGAAATCTGTAAATTCTATCACCTGAGTATATCCTAAAGCCAAAGATGTCTGAGATTTTTCCGAAACAAAAAAAGTGTACTGTGCAGAAAGTCTGAGTCCGTCTAATCGGTTTCCTGGAATCTGTTCTTTGGTCGCATTATTTTTCGGACTAAAAAAAGAGAAATCAGTTTCTACTTCTAAACCTAACCGATTCATCGGTGCAAATTCATATTCTGCTAAATATCCGTTTTCTCTATAATTTTTCCCACTTGAAAAATCAGCTCCCAAATTAAATTCTTTTTCGCCTTTTCTTGCGCCAAGGTCTCTCACCAAATCCTGAAAAATAGGTTCAGCGTGAGATACTTTTACAGGTTTAGTTTGGGTTTGCGCAAATACCGAAAAGCATCCTAAAATATTTAAAATTCCTACTGCTAAAATTAGTTTCATTGTTTTCATACAGCAAATCAACGGTACGAATCGGGAAAATTTTGGGAAGAAATCTGGAAAGAAATGGGAATTTGTTTAAAAGTAAAAGTAAAAGTAAAAGTAAAAGTAAAAAGTAAAAAGTAAAAAGTAGTTTTTATTAAACCTAAAAAATAATGCAGATTATTTAAACGCAAAGATTTTATATAAAAAGTGAAATCTAATGATCAAAGGTTACGACAAGTCGCTTATGAAGCTTGAAAATAAGGTACGCTTAAAATCAATTTTATTGATTATTCTTTGCTCCTTAAATTTTAAGAAAGACAAGAAAATCTTTGCGTTAAAAAAAATAACGCATTAAAAATTCACTGAAAATTCATGCATTCCATTTTTAAAATCATAAGAAACTGAAAAATCATACAATTCTGCAATGGCTTTTACAATCGCCAATCCCAACCCGCTTCCTGATTGGTGTTGCTCAGATTTCTGAAAACGTGTAAATATCTTTTCATGGCTTAAAGAATGATCTGTTCCGGTATTGAGAACACTTAATTTTTTAGCATCAATTTTCACCTCCACTTTTCCGGATTTTATATTGTGGAAAATGGCATTTCGCAATAAATTAGAAACGATAATGTTAATCAATGCTGTATCTGCTTTTACCAAAAGTTCGCTGTTTTCAGAAAAAATGATTTCGACTTCTTTAAACTCAGCAATATCACTAAGATCTTCTATGTTTTTTTCAACAATATCATTGACTTTAATTTCGTGATTATCAAAAAACTGTTTGTTTTCAATTTTTGTAAGCAGAAGAAGCGATTTATTAAGACGAACCAATCTTTCAATAATTTCCATAATCTCAGCAATCTTTTCTGCCTGATTTTCTGTGAAATTTTCTTTTTCAATCAACAATTCAAGTTTATTGATGGCAATTGCTAAAGGAGTCTGAAGTTCGTGAGAAGCATTTCCAATAAATTCTTTTTGCTGTTCGTAACTTTTTTCGCTGTATTGCAATAAAGTAGTAACGGCATCCTGCAAATCACTGAATTCTTTGGTTTTTGTTTCAGTATTTGGGAAGCTTTTACTGATTCCTAAACGGTAATTTTTAAGCTCATCAAGAAGTTCATAAAAGGGCTTCCAAAGTCTTTGTAATACAATGTTATTAATCATCAAAATACTGAAAATCAAAAGAACGTATAATCCTGCAGCATCCCAAAGCAATTCTTTTACAAGATCATCTTCCTCAACCATATTGTTGAAGATTTTAAGTTGATAAAAGTTTCCATTTTGTTCAAAAACGGTTGTCAAAATTCTTACAGGTTCTAGTTCCGGAGCTTCATCATCGGCATCTTGTGCGTAGATTTCAGTGTCTTCATAAGTGTCTTTAAAACTGAGAGCTTCTTCTTCGCTTATTTTATTAACGGAAAAAAAACCTTCATCAAAAGTTTTTTGCTGTAAAATCGTGGAATCTTTTTCTGCTTTAAAAACGATTTGTCTTTTATAATTTTCTAGTTCTTCATCTACACTTCCTTTGATTTCATCAAGCATATTGAAATAAAAAATCACTGACCATAAACTTACGATCAGCAAAAGATAGGTCATCAGATGAAGAATAGATTTATTGAGAAGCTTCATTTTTCTATTAATTTGTAACCGATTCCGTAGACTGCCTCAATCTCAATTTCGGCGTTCGATTGCTGTAGTTTTTTCCTTAAATTTTTAATCTGATAATAAATAAAATCAAAATTATCTGCCTGATCGATGTGATCTCCCCAAACATGTTCTGCCAAAGCTGTTTTGGTAACCAAACGTTTTTTATTTAGCAGAAAAAAATGAAGAATATCAAACTCTTTTCGGTTAAGGGTAATATTTTCTCCACCAACAATAAAAGTTCTTTCCGTAAGATCAAGTTCAATATTGGCTATCTCAATACTGTTTTTTCCTTCCTGATTTTTTCTGCGAAGAACTGCTTTTATTCTGGCGTTGAGCTCGGCATTATGAAAAGGTTTGGTTAAATAATCATCGGCTCCGAGTTCCAATCCTGTCAGTTTATCATCGAGAGAATCTTTTGCAGAAATAATGATGACATTTTCCGATTTTCCCATGTCTTTAAGCTGTTGAAGAAGTTGCAGACCATTTCCGCCCGGAAGCATAATATCGAGCAGAATACAATCGTAAGTGTACAAAGCAATTTTTTCGCTCGCCGAATGATAATTTTCTGCGGTCTCAATAAGAAACTGCTCCTGAATCAAAGAATCATGAATTGATTTTAAAAGTTCTTTTTCGTCTTCTACAACAAGGATTTTCATACAACAAAGGTAGAGAATGATTCTGGAAAGAGTTGGGAATTATACTTTTTTTGAGTTTTCTAAATATAGCTTCAGTTCATTTTGTTTCTGCGTTCCAATCAAAACTTTCTTCTCATCATTTAAAATAATTTGCAGCCCTTGATTTCCTTTTACATTATAAGCTTTTCCTTTTCCGAAAAGACCTTGACGCATTCCCCAACCTCCATATTCTGTTAATGGAGAATATTTTCTGACATAAGCTTTTTTAATATTCCTCCAGGGATAATATCTGAATGTGATTTGAAACGGAAAAAAGCGTACAGAAATTCCCTGTTCATCAATTTTGGTTTCCAGCCTAATAACAAGAAATAAAATGATGACAAGAATTGGGATAAGGATTGATATTGCTAATTCAAGTGTAGAAAAATACTGTCGGTCTTCAATAAAATTATAAATGGTATAGATCATTACTGCGGAAAGCAGTAGCCAAAGCCACCATTGAGTAAATCTTTGCTTTTCGCTAAATTCAAATTTGTTTTCCATGTTTTTGAAGAAAATCTAATTTACAAAAATTAGAGAGATTAAAAATCAATTTTTATCTTTTAAGAAAGTTTTAAGGTGAATAATGATTTGCATTTAGTGATTTATATTTACTTTTGATAAAATAACATTTCATGTTTATGTATAAAAAAGGAATAATCGGATTAAGCTGTGCAATCGTTTGCATTGGTGTGAATTTTGTGAATGCGCAAACTTTAATTCAGGTTAAAAATACTCAGGATTTCGCTCGAAATGAAATTGTTTCTCTTTCAACTGGTCAGCTGAAAACGTTTTTAGGGAAAAATAAAGCGGAAGATTTAAGAATTAAAGATGCTCAA
This sequence comes from Chryseobacterium scophthalmum, assembly GCF_900143185.1. NCBI lineage: Bacteria > Pseudomonadati > Bacteroidota > Flavobacteriia > Flavobacteriales > Weeksellaceae > Chryseobacterium > Chryseobacterium scophthalmum. The sequence continues at coordinate 16,560 of NZ_FSRQ01000006.1, forward strand.
AATAATTCTCTGACCATTCAGTGGATTGATAATGATGGAGACGGCAAATACGATGAGGTTCTTTTTCAGGCAAAAGTAGATGCAAAAAAGACAAATTCCTACACGATAGTTGCTGATTCTAAAACAGCAGTTCCTGAAAGTAGATTAACAACTTATTCAAGATTGGTTCCTGAAAGAGTTGACGATTACACTTGGGAAAACGATAAAATTGCATTCAGAGTTTACGGCCCGAAAGGTCAGGCTGAAGCTTTAGCAGGAGTAAAAGGAAGTACACTTTCAAGCGGAGTTGATATTTGGTTTAAAAGAACCGAAAAATCAGTCATCAACGAATGGTACAAAGGTTATCTTACAGATCCTATGTATTATCACAAAGATACGAGAGGCGAAGGTTACGATCCTTATCATGTCGGAGACAGTCGTGGAACAGGAGGAATCGGAATCTGGAAAGATGAAAAACTGCAGGTTTCAAAAAACTTTACAAATTCTAAAACAATTGCAGAAGGTCCGTTGAGAACCATTTTCGAATTGACATATGCACCGTGGAGCGAGTTTGGTGTGAAAGAAACCAAAAGGATTTCTCTTGATTTGGGTTCTAATTTTTCTAAGTTTGAATCTACTTTTGAAACAGAAAAACAAGTTCCAAATTACACAATTGGAATTACATTACATAAAAATGAAGGTGAATCTAAGTTGAATGACAAAAACGGATATTATCTTCACTGGGAGAAAATAGATGATGCTTTTGTTGGCGAAGGAATTGTAGTAGATCCTAAAATTGTAGAAAAGTCTATAGCTTTTAAATCTGAAATTCCAGATCAGAGTAATCTTTTGGTAATCACAAAACCTCAGAAAAAACTGACGTATTATGCAGGTTTTGCGTGGCAGAAAAGCGGACAGATTCAAACTCAAAAAGATTGGGAAAACATTTTGCAGAAACAATCTAAAATAGTTGCCAATCCATTAATTATTACCGTTAAATAAGTTTAAAAATGATTAAATCAAAACTTTCAGTTGCCGTTTTTTGTTTGGCATTTTCAGGAATTTCGGCGCAGGTAAAAGATACTTTGGCGGAAAAAATGATCGTTTATCAGCTCCCAAACGGAGGTTGGGGAAAACATAGAAGTGACAAAAAAAATGTAGACTATACTCAAAAAATAGACGCTCAGCTTTTAAAAATAATTAAAGCAGGAAATAATGATCTTGCAACAATCGATAACAATGCAACATCGAAGGAAATCAACGGATTAATAAAAGCGTACAGCACGACAAAAAATCCGAATTATCTGAAATCAGCAGAGAAAGGAATCGAATATTTGCTGTCGATGCAATATCAGAATGGGGGTTTTCCACAGTATTTTCCAAACTCTTCAATCTATAGAAAACAGGTGACCTACAACGATAATGCAATGATTAATGTATTAACTGTTTTGTATAATATTTCTGAAGGAAAAGAAGGTTTTGATGCGGTAAATTCTCAGTTGAAAAATAAGTCGAAAGTAGCTTTGCAAAAAGGAATCGACTGTGTTTTGAAAACTCAGGTTCTGCAAAAAGGAAAACTTTCAATTTGGGCAGATCAATACAATGAAGTCTCTTTAAAACCAGAAAAGGCAAGAGCTTTTGAACCGATGTCATTGGCAAGTGGAGAATCAGTAAACATTGTGAAATTTCTAATGATACAGCCTGTAACTCCGGAGATTGAAAAATCAATTAAATCGGCAATACAATGGTTTAAAGAAAGCAAAATCGATGGTTATACTTACAATGTTTCCAGAGAAAGTGGAAATGCTGTTCGTGTTTTATCTAAAAAAGAAGGTTCGGCAGTTTGGGCAAGATTTTATGATATTCCTACCAATAAACCAATTTTTGGTGATCGTGACGGAAGTGTAAAATTCAATTACGAAGACGTTTCCGAAGAACGCAGAATGGGTTACAGCTGGTACAACGAAGCTGGAACAAAACTGATTGAAAGTGATTTTCCGAAATGGCTGAAAAAGAATAAAATTTCTGAATAAAACAAAATCCTGATGTACAATACATCAGGATTTTTTCATTAATAAAAGTTGCTATTTAGAACTTAGTAACTCTCACAGATATTTCCTGATAAAGTTGCTCCTGCATTAGCAGTAACATCAGATTTTACTGAAGAAAGCGACAAAGTAGGAATAGAATATGGTGGTGTAAATGCAGTTCCACTACCTGTTTTATTACCTGTAACATTCGTAAATGTATTGTTTGAAGTAACGGTTACCGCAGTATATCCGCTCATTAGATTGATGGGTTCTTTTACATTTTCAAATACATTTCCGTCTACACGAATATTTGCCTGAACTCCGGCTGCAATACATTTGTTGCTCACAGAACTGTTAAAATAACTGTTTAGGATATGAATTTTACCAAATCTCACTCTTGGCATACGCTCTCTGCATCCAGGAGCCCACCAACAACGTACAAACGTTACATTTAGTTTTCCTGAATCAGCTGTTGCACCGTCGCTAGAACCAATTAAATTAGAAAACCTGTGATCATCTGTTCCACCAGAACCACCTGGTTTCGGAGTTTTTAAATAATGGAATTTTGTATAAGAAACTGTAATATAATCTGATTTGTTTTTAATATCGAAATTACCATCTACACCATCTCTAAACTCGCAGTGATCGATCCAAACATTTCGACAGTCATCCAGAATGGCATTATCCCAACCATCTGTATCGTAAGCTCCGGGACCTTCAAAAATCAGGTTTCTAACGATAATATTGTTACATCTTTTGATATTGATAATTCCAGAACCATCTTTAGTCTGATCGGTTGAAACGAGCTTTGCGCCACTTGTTCCGTAGATTGTTTTTCCGGTTTGATCCTGAAGAGATAATCGGGTAGTGATGGTGATGGTTCCTGTGACTTTAATGACCTTAACGGCAGTATTCTCAATCGCTGATTTTAATTGAGCATAAGTCGTTACAGTAGTTTCAGCAGCAGTTCCGCCTCCTGTAGTTCCGCCGTTTTGAGAAGCCCATCCCGGAGCAAGGCAGTTTGCAAGAGGAACAACAGTTTTTGCTGCAAATGGATTTTCAATGCTGTTTTCATTGGGGTTTTCAGAGAACTCACTTTTGATGTCGTCATGTCCACATCCGATTAATGCAAAAGCTGTACTGAGAGCAACTATAGACATAGTTGCCTTGAAATTGATTTTCATAGTTAAAAGTTTTGTTTATTTAGTGCTGTAAAATTATAAATATTTATTTAAAAACCAAATTTATTGGTTAAAAAATATTCATAAAAGTTATTTATTGAATATTAATTTAATTCAACCGATTGCGCATTGATTATAATTTAATATTAAATGTGTGGTGAAAAATATTTTTGATAGTTTTTTTAGTTATAAATTTGAGTTTTGAAAAAGGATAACTTTTTTAAGTCTGATTTCGGAAATGGAAGGAGCTTTTATTTAAAACGCATAAAATTTTTGATTTTTAAAAATATCTTGTTTGTTACCTTAGGGCTTTGCGATTAATTATTATCTATCACTTATTACTCATCTCACTAAGCCAGTCTGCACACAATTTTTTCCAATTATCCGTCAGTTCTGTTTTATTTGAAACTCCAATATTGTGTTCACCTTTAGGGAATATGAACATTGCGCCTTTCACTTTATTTTTAATCATCGCTTCGTAATACAAAATACTGTTGATTACAGGAACGGCATTGTCATTTTGGGCATGAAATAAAATTGTCGGAGGCGTTTTTTCTGTTACTCTGTTTTGCATGGAATATTCTGCAATTTTTTCCTGCGAAGCATTTTCACCTAAAAGATTGACGCGGCTTCCTTTATGTGCAAACTCACCCAAATCAATCACAGGAGAAACCAGAATCGCGAAATTGGGAACTGTTGAAATAGTTGACCAATCACCTTTCAGTTCGGTGTAATCTGTAGAAATATTGCTTACCATTGCAGCGAGATGGCCGCCTGCAGAAGTTCCTAGAACTCCAATCTGGTCGGGTGAAATTCCGTATTGAGCAGCGTTTTTTCTGATTAATTTTATCGCAGCCTGAATATCCTGTAACGGACCAAGTTCTCTTTGCTTTAAATCTGGAGAAGTTGGCAAACGGTAATTCAAAACAAAAGCCGAGATTCCTAAAGTATTGAGCCATTTTGCGTAAGAATATCCACCCAAATCATAGGTTAAATGTCTGTAACCACCACCAGGAATTACGATGATTGCCATTGGTTTTCTTTCTTCTTTCGCAGGCAAAAAAGCAAACAATTCGACTTCCTGAATTTGTGTAATTCGCCCTTCTTTTTCTTCAATATTATTTAATTTTAAACCTTTAGAATTGGGCATTTCACCTTTTTGCCAAACCGTAATTTTCTGTTGAGCTGAAATTTGAATTCCAAGAAAAATGCTGAATACAAGGATGAATTTTTTCATTGGTAATTTTTTTAAATCTGAATGATTGATACTCTTTTAATTGATGATAAATTTTGTTTTGAAGACAAATCTGCAGCCCGACTTGAACGGAGCTCTTTTTGCGAGGAGCCATTGGATTTAGCTTGGGATGTGACGAACAAAAAAGCGGGAGTGGAAGGCGGAACAGCTGCCCAAATCAGTTCCTTCCAAATCTTTTTATCACCCATTACTTATTACCAATGTCCGCAAGCCAGTCGGCGCACAATTTTTTCCAATTCTCGCTCAGCGTATTTTTATCGGTAACAAAAAAACGATGACCACCTTTAGGAAAAATAAATAAAGAGCCTTTCACTTTATATTTTGTCATGGCTTTGTAATATAAAATACTGTTCATTGGTGGAACTGCGGTATCATCCTGATTATGAAATAAAATTGTTGGCGGTGTTTTTTCAGTCACACGATTTTGCATGGAATATTCTATGATTTTTTCCTCTGAAGCATTTTCGCCAAGTAAACTGTTTCGGCTTCCTTTGTGTGCAAATTCTCCTAAATCAATGACCGGGCAAAACAAAACGGCAAAGTCAGGAATAGTAGAAATATTTGCTAAATCGCCTTTTAATCCGGTGTAATCTATACTGATGTTACTTACCGAAGTTGCTAAATGTCCACCTGCAGAAGTTCCGATAACACCGATAAGATTGGGTGAAATCTTCCATTGTTCAGCATTTTTTCTAATATATTTTATAGCAGCTTGAGCATCCTGAAGCGGAGCAATTTCTCTTTGAATTAAATCTGTAGAAGTTGGTAATCTGTAGTTCAAAACAAAAGCAGAAATTCCCAAAGTATTCATCCATTTTGCGATTTGAAAAGCACCTTCGTCATAAGTGAGTTTTGAATAACCACCACCGGGAATAATGATGACCGACTTTCGATTTCTCTCTTTTATTGGAGGTAAAAAAGCAAAAAGTTCAGACTCTTTCAGTTCTGCTAAAACTTTTTTCTTCTTGGTTTTAGATGCTAAAATCTTCGAATTGGGCATTTCTCCTTTTGGCCAGAATAATATTTTTTCCTGCGCGGGAATTTGAGTAAAAAGAAAAATAATGAAGAGAAAAAAGGTTTTTTTCATGACTTTAATTTTTTACTTTAAAGTGTATTTAGAAAAAACCTCACAGGTTTTAAAAACCTGCGAGGTTTGATTATTTTTAATTTAATCTTTCAGAAAGTCCTCTCTGAATGGAGTGAAAGAATCAATCAATTGTCCGGCTTCCAAACATTTTACACCATGAAAAATATTCGGTTGGGCAAAAAATCCGTCACCTTGTTGTAGGATTTTAGTTTCACCATCAACGGTTACTTCAAATTTTCCAGAAGCAACATATGTAATTTGGGAATGAAAATGCTGGTGTAAAGCTCCAATTGCATCTTTTTCAAATTTTACAATGACCATCATTACTTGGGAATTGTATCCTACAAATTGTCTGGAAACTCCGCCTCCCAAATCTTCCCATTCGGAATTACCGTCGAAAAATGGTTCTTTTTTGAAATTCATAATTTTATTTTTTACTATATTCTTTTGTCTTGAAACAAAAGAATCAAAAATTCAAGACTTGGAAACTTCCGCTAAAAATTTAAACTAAATCCTAAAATTTCCAAAACTCACGCGAATTCAATATTTGTTTTGATAATTTTGCCGCTCAAACAGTGGAAATTTTTTAACGGATTGAATTTAAATTTTCTTAACGCTCCATTTTCCTATGTCGTTTTAATTATTTTATATACTTTTCTAAACCGGTTTTTAAATCTTTCAAAGATTTTACAGCTAGTTTCGCTACCGTTTCTGCACCCAATTTTGATAAATGGGTGTCGTCTGCTTTATCTTTATCATAATATGCATTTTCGCCCGCCTTAAAGTGTAAATGTAAAAGTTTTGATTTTTCAGGACCGGCTGAAATTTCCATTTGCTCGGTCAGTAATTGCATATCGACAAAAGGAACTTTCATATCATTGGCAACCATTCTTACTACCAAAGGATATTCTTTGTGCGTATCAATTAAAACTCCATTTTCATTAAAATTTCTTCTTGTAATTGATGTCATCAAAATTGGTGTTGCGCCTTTTGCCCTTGCTTCATTAACGTACCTTTCCAAATTGGCTCTGTACTGAGTATAAGGATTGGTAAACTTTGTAGAATCTTTTATTTTCTGGTCGTTATGCCCAAATTGAATAATTACAAAATCACCTTTTTTCAATTGTTTTTCAACTTTATCCCATCTTCCTTCTGTTCTGAAACTTTTTGAACTTCTTCCATTCATCGCATGATTCTGAATTTCAATTCCGGTGGTCATAAATTGTCCTAAAACCTGTCCCCATCCATGTTCAGGGTTTTTATCAGGATTGTCTTTGTTTGCCATTGTAGAATCACCAATCAGAAATAGGGTTGGTTTTTTCTGAGCGAAAACTATTGTTGAAATTACAACGCTTAGGATTAAAAGTATTTTTTTCATTTTAATTATTTTTTATTTAAGTTCTTTTGTCTTGAAACAAAAGAACCAAAAGTTCAAGACTTGGAAACTTCCGCTAAAAATTAATTCTGTTCTCTAAAATTCTAAACTCGCGCGAATTTGGTATTAGTTCTTTGATTTAAAACTTTCGTCGCGCTTCAAACAATAGAATTTTTTTAACGTTCACAAAATTAATTTTCTTAACGCTTCATTTTCCTATGTCATTTTATTGTGGTAACAATTATTCATTACCAATTATTTATTACTCATATTTGGATTCCAGTCTCCGAAAATATTTTTGATGGTATATTTTTTAGCTTCTTTTTTTGTCAGTTGATGAGACCACGCTATACGATTTTCAATTTTTCCGCCTTCACCTTTGCTTCCAAATTCTGCGTAATAAGCGGTTTTGTCTTTGTCTGGAAACATTTTGTCACCTTTCCAAGGATTCCAGCCTTCGGGAACGATGTGATTTCCCATTTCTGTATTGATGAAAACTGTTTTTGCGTACGGTCTCCAAGGTCTTCCCAAGAATACTTTATTGATGCCTTCTTTCGCAATTAATGTGCAGTCGAAAAATACATATCCAAATTCTTTACTTTGGTCTGTTGATGCCGCAGTGATGTAAGAATTGGCTAAACTTTTAATCGTACAGTTTTTAAAAATTACAGTTGCCGAGCCAAAAAGAAAGTCGGTTGTTCCTTCAATATAACAGTTTTCATAAAATTGTCTGCTGTGATTTCCTCCCGTATAAACAGTATCCTGACAACCTAAAATTTTAGAATTTTTAATGCTGAAACGGTCACCTTCCACATGAAGAGCAACAGCTTGTCCTTTGTTGCACCAAGTATTTTGTATCGTTACATCAGAAATTCTAATATCATCTGACATAATTAAAAACGTGTACGAATTGAAGGTTGTCATTTTCTCATTCAAAGCATCAATTTTTCCTGAATAATCATCGTTGGTAATAATGGTGTTTTCTTTGTTTTCGCCTTGTAAAGTTATTTTATGTTTTGACGAAGGAATGACGATTTTTTCGTGATACGTTCCTGCTTTTATTTTTACTAAAGCTTCACCCGGGCCTAAATCTCTGATTGAAGTGATGGCTTTTTGAATGGAGGTGAATTGCCCGCTTCCGTCTTGTGCAACGGTGATTGTTATATAAGGTTCATTTTTTGCCAATAAAAAATTGGTTATTGAAATGAAGAGAATTAAAAATAGTTTTTTCATAAATAATTTTTATGACTGATTCTATATTTTTTAAACGCAAAGGTTTAATTTAAATCTTACAAATTTAAGGAGCAAAGATTGCGACAAGTCGCTGATAAAGCTTGAAAATATACGTTCGCTTAAAATCAATTTATTGATTATTCTTTGCTCCTAAAATATTTTCAATAAATAATAAATCTTTGCGTTTTAATTTTGCCTAAACCTAAACCTAAACCTAAACCTAAACCTAAACCTAAACCTATTTCATCGTTTTATCTAAAAAATCTACCGTCAGATTCAACGTTTCTGTGAACCAGGGTTCTGCAGACCAAAAGGAATGCGGTGTGTCTTTTATTTCATGATACTCGGTAAAGATATTATGACTTTTTAAAATCTTCATCATGTCGTCTCTTCCTGCATGAAAACGCGGTTGCGAAGAATTGATGAATAGAGTAGGAGGTGTGTTTTTACCAACAAACTCTAGAGGTGAAGCTTCTGTCCAGTTTTTTAAATTCACATTTCTGTCGCCATCTAACCAATAAGCTGCGTAAGTGCTTTCTTCGGCTTCAGGATGAATGAAAGAAACAATTCCGTCTACATTAACGATTGCCTGGATTTTATTTTTAGCTTTTACACCTGCTAAAGTAGCGATTTGTGCACCTGCAGATTCTCCTAAAACTGCCATTTTTTTTGTATTTAAAGAGTACTTTTTTTTGTTTTTCTTTAAAAATTTAATCGCATTTTCAACATCATCAATTGCTGCAGGATATTTTGCCACTTCACTTAAACGATAACCAACTGCAATGGCAACGTAACCTTTTGATGCCAATTCCTGAGCCATATATTTTTCGTTTTCCTTAGAACCGGAAATCCAACCGCCACCATGAACCAAAGCAATTCCGGGGTATTTTTTAGATTGGTCTTTCGGATAATAAATATCTGCTTTTAAAGATAATCCATTGACGTTGGCATATTCTACATCCTTATCAATTATAATATTTGATGGAACTGGTCTGTTCAAAGGAGTAATAAACGGATACTTCTTTTTAAGCTTTTCATATGTTGCCTCGTTTGTGTAAGGAGTAGCATTCGGCTTTGTCTGACCGAATGCTTTTGCTCCTACAAAAAAAACAAAAAGAAAATATAATTTGTGAAAACTCATTTTTAAAATTAATTTGGTGTTTTGTTTAACCACAAAAGTCAAAAAAGTTTTTTAACATATTAGTAACTTTTAAGCTTAACATTTTGAAAATATTAAAGAACACATAAGTTTAAAAATCAAAGATTTTTTTTGTGGTTAAATTCTCGAATCTCGAAACTAAAATTCTGAGTTACAAAACTCGCAACATGAATCTCGAAACTTACTTTACTGCGTTTTTAGCAACTTCTTTCGAAATACTTAATTGCTCACCTTTTATCTCCTTTGGAAGTTTTACCGCAGAAGTTTTACTTCCTAAAACCTTAATTGTTGGTTTTTGAGAAGATTGTAACTGAAGGGTAGATAAATCTACATTTTTACTGTTGTAAACAACGGCTCCGGTTCCTTCACTGTAGGTAAGCTTTACGTTTTTCAATGTAATTCCGTCTGCATCTACAATCGTTAATGCTTTTTTAGTATCAAACTGAGAATCTTCAATCACGATGTTTTTAATATTCATTTCAGCCAAACCATTGATGGTAATTGCTTCATCAGAATTTACCGCATTGATATTTTTGAAATAGATATTTCTGAAAATTGGAGTTTCCTCAGTTACCGGAAATACTTTTTCAGGAGCTTTGTTGCCTTCTTCTTTTTGTCCGTCCTCTAAAACAGGAGAAGCACCTTCGTAGAACATGTTAAAACCAATCGTCTGAGTTGGAATATTGATCATATCAATGTTTTTTACATAAATATTTTCAACAACGCCCCCTCTTCCACGAGTTGTTTTGAAACGAAGACCAATGTCAGTTCCAATAAATGTACAATCTGAAACGTGAATATTTCTGGCTCCACCAGACATTTCGCTTCCGATAACGAAACCTCCATGACCGTGATAAACCACATTATTTTTAATGATTACATTTTCAGTAGGCATTCCTCTTTTTCTTCCATCTTCATTTTTTCCTGATTTAATGCAGATTGCATCATCACCTACATCAAAAGTATTGTCGTAAATCAAAACATTTTTGCAAGATTCTAAATCTACACCGTCACCGTTTTGAGAATACCAAGGATTTCTTACCGTAAGATTTCTTAAAATCAAGTTTGATGTCATTAATGGGTGTAGATTCCAAGCCGGAGAGTTTTGGAAAGTTGGTCCATCCAATAAAACTTGGTCACAACCAACGATACTTACCATTACCGGACGAAGAAAATCTTTTACAGATTCCAGTTCAGATTTTGAAATTTTATCAGGAACATTAAAGCTTGAGCTGCTTTCGAATCCTTTTTTATAACTTTCTGAAGGATACCAGTTTTTTCCGTCTGCAGAAAGAATTCCACCAGATTTTACGATTTCTTTCCATTGAGATTCTGCCATTTTACTTTTTTTAATGGCTCTCCATGCATCGCCACTTCCATCGATCACTCCTTTTCCTGTAATCGCAATATTTTTAGCATTTTTTGCAGAAATAGGAGACTGACAACGAATCGTTTCCAAACCTTCAAAACTTACATCTACCAAAGGATAGTCGTTTTTATCTTTACTGAAAACCACAAAAGCCCCTTCTTCAATATGTAGATTAATGTTGCTTTGCAAAACAATTGGTCCGGTTAACCACATTCCTCTTGGAACGACAAGTTTACCACCTCCTTTTTTTACCAAAGCATCGATTGCTTTTTTGAAAGCTTCTGTATTTTTTACTTTACCTCCTGCAACACCTCCAAAATCTTTAATGGAAACTGTATTTGCTGGAAAAGAAGTTTCTTTCACCTGCGGCATTTTAAACTCTATTCCTGTGTAAATATCTTTATTTTGAGCATTAATCTGTCCTGAAAACAGCATTACTGCAGCAAGACTGATGATTTTAAACGACTTCTTCATTATATTTATTCTTTAATTTTCTGTTGATGATTTTATCAAACCTAACGGAATTCAAAAAACGTTAGATTTCGTATTTTAAGTTCTCGCAGATTAAACAGATTTTAGCCATTTTAAAATTATCTGTGAAATCAGCAAAATTTGCGAGAGATTAAATTAATTTTTTGTTACTCTGAAATATTCAAAATCTGCGTAGCCACCACGGTTTGCTTTCTGTGTGCTTACAGAATATAAACCTACTTTAGCGCCAATCCATTTTCCTGGTTTTGCCTGAAATGGCTCGCCAACTTTTATGAAATTCTTACCGTTTTCACTGTAACTGAATGTGCAAATTCCGTTCGGTTCGTTGACATTTACTTTTAAATAAGCTTCGTTTGATTTTAATTTTGTTTCAAATAAAACTTTTTCTTCACCACCTTTTTCAGCCTTTTCGGCTTTTCTTAACTGAACATAATATCCGTCAGTTTTATTCGTAATAACAATCGATGCATGATCCATTCCCATTACTAAAAGTCCGGCAGTTTTTCCTTCTTTAGCATCTTCCGGAGTTAATTTAACTTTAGTTGAAGCCACAAAATTCGGAGCTGGAAATTTTTGAGTCAAAAGATTCGGAACATTCCAAAGGTTTTTATCATTTTCACCCATTTTCATGGAGAACAATCTCAGAAATTTCTGTCCTGGAAGTTTTGATGACCAAACGATGTTTTCGTTAGCGCTCCATTGCCATTGTAAACCTAATTTTTCACCATCAAATTCATCAGTTTCCGGTGGAGTAACGATTGGATAAGTTTTACCAACATTAGGTTTTTTATACGTTAAAACCGGTTCGCCAATTCCGTTTTTGTCATTGTCGATTCCCATTACAGGCCAGTCTTTTTCCCATTTCATAGGCTGAAGATGCACGATCCTTCCTCCTGCATCCACATCCTGAAAATGATAGAACCAATCTTCACCTGAAGGTGTATCTACCCACGCTCCTTGATGAGGTCCATTGATTTTTGTTTTTCCCTGCTCAAGAACGATTTTTTCTTCGTAAGGACCGTAAATGTTTTTTGATCTTAAAACCAATTGCCAACCTGTAGCAACGCCACCTGCCGGAGCGAAAATATAGTAATAACCATTTCTTTTGTACATTTTCGGACCTTCAACGGTTGGATGAGCATCATGTCCATCAAAAACGTGAACGCCTTTATCTAAAACTTTTGTTCCGTCAGCATTCATTTTATTGATGGAAAGCAAACTTTTAACTCCTGCGCGGCTTCCAGCCCAACCATGAACTAAGTAAGCATTTCCGTCTTCATCCCAGAAAGGGCAAGAATCGATCAAACCTTTTCCTTCCATTACCAAAACAGGCTCTTCCCACTTTCCCAACGGATCTTTAGTTTTCACCATATAAATTCCGAAATCGGGATCGCCCCAATAAATGTAGAATTCACCTTTGTGAAAACGGATTGCAGGGGCCCAAACTCCGTCCCCTCTTTTGGGTGTGCTGAAATTTTTTGCAGGTAAAACATCTGGCAAAGCATAGTTGACCAATTTCCAGTTGATCATATCTTTTGAATGAAGAATAGGTAATCCCGGAGCTTCGTTAAAACTTGAAGCGGTCATATAATAATCATCCCCAACACGGGTAACATCAGGATCTGAATAATCTGCATACAAAATCGGGTTTTTATAAGTTTTTCCCTGATCGGCAGTCCAGACTTCTGAAACGTATGGTTTTTCCTGTGCATTCAAGTAAGTTGATGCAATAGAAAAGGCGGTTATTGAAAGTATATTTAAAAATTTGATTGTCATAAAATTTGATTCTGTTTTAACGCAAAGAGCGCAAAAAAAATTTTATTGGCTTACTGCGTATTTTTTCGGTCGCAAAGGCGTTTTACTCAGCAAAGGCTAATCATTTAAAAATGTAAGCAAATTTTTACCATTAAGTTTTTTATTAAGGAGTTTAGAATAGTTAAGTTTAGCTTCGCTTTAAGCAATTAGCTTAATAAAAATCTTAACTTCTTAATTCTCACTTAATGTTTTAAAATTTTATTTTTCAAATTCTAAACTTGCCAAAATGAATGGTCCTGTTCCTTTTCCGTCATTAGAACGAATCTCTTCATTTACATAATATTCATAAGAACCGTCTCTGTAAGGTTTACCACCTAAACCTGCAACAGCACAACATTTATTTAAATTTACAACACCATTTTCATCAACTGTAATCAGGTTTTTGATGATCCCGTCATAGCCTTTTTTAGCTGCAGTTTTGTAAGATTTAGGCAAATATCCTTTGTTTACCGATTTAATCATTGTGTAAACAAACATCGCTGAAGCCGTTGCTTCTTCGTAATTTCCGTTAGTTAATGGTTTATCTAAAACTTGATACCAAAGTCCAGATTTTTTATCCTGATATTTAATAACAGCGTCAGAGTAAGATTTTATGTAAGAAATAATTCTTGCTCTTCCAGGATGGTTTTCAGGTAAATAATCTAGAACATCTACCATTGCCATGCCGTACCAACCCATTGCTCTTCCCCAAAAATTGGGTGAAAGCCCGGTTTCTTTGTTTGCCCAGGCTTCTTTTTTACTTTCATCCCAAGCGTGATAAAGCAATCCTGTTTTTTTATCTAAAAGATTTTTCTGAACAGAATCAAACTGGAAAACAATATCATCATACGCTTTTGCTGCATCTGCACCTTTGGTGAAATCTTTTGTATAATGCGTGTAGAAAGGCATTCCCATATATAATCCATCTAACCAAACCTGATAAGGATATATTTTTTTATGCCAGAAAGAACCTTCATTCGTTCTTGGTTGTCCGTCAATTTGTAAACGAAGGGTTTGCAGTGCTTTCAGGTATTTTTCTTTTTTTTCTTTTTCATAAAGATAAAGCAATACGTTTCCGCTATTCAACATATCGATATTGTATTTTTCGATATCGTAGGTAAGAATTGTACCGTCTTCTTTGATTAGTTTTGCACCAAAATCACTGATGTAATCGTAATATTGTTTTTTACCTGTTTTAATATAAAGTTGCTCGGCTCCATCCAAAACGATTGCTGAAGGATATGTCCACTTTGGGCTTTTACTGAAATCGAGCATCCATGCTTCAGGAAATCTCTGCATTTCTGAAAGCATCATTCTTTCTGACCATTTCAGATTAGTAGGAACTACTTTTCCTGACTGTGAAGTTTCTTTTGAGGCTTTTGAAGCAACTGTTGTTTTTGTTTGAGCGCAAGCTAAGAACATTCCCGATCCTAAAACTGCAACTGCATATATTTTTAATTTTTGATTAATAAAACTCATTGTCATTCAATTTTAAAGTTGATTGTTATTATCTAAAATTTCTAATTTTTTATCTAAATCTTTATAGAATTCTTCTTCAGTCTTTAAACCATTCGGCTCTTGCGACCAGGCTCCCATAAAGTAATATGAAACATTTTTTGTCTTCTTGAAAACGATGATATGTGTAGATTTTGCTTTCACATATTTATCAAAACTTTCGATAGGGTAGAATACCACCATCCCAAGATTGTCTTCTTTTTTGGCTAAAGTCTGCATTCCGTAAGTAGCGATGTAGCCCCATTTTTTGTTTTTGCTGATTCCCTGTTTCATCGGGATGTCTTTAAATGCAACAATTCCGGTACATAAACCTGAAATAGTTTGGTCTAAACTTAAATCAACTTTCACAAAACGGTCTTTGTTGAAAATGGTCAGTTTCGATTGGAGATCAACCGCTTTTCCCCAGGTTTTCCAACCTTTGTAGTCGATGGTTGCGAAAGATCTATCATTTTCATTAAAAACTTTTGCGGTCGTGCTTTTTACGGTCTTAAAAGTTTCCACAAAATCATTTTGGTCATCATATCTTCCGTAAGAACCGATTCCGATGGTGCGACCTGATTTCAAAATATCCTGTCCCCAAGGTGCGTCGTGGTGATACGTTTCAAAACCGTCTTGCCCGACTTCTGGTAACACTAAAGTATTTATTTTTTTACCAAAAATATCGGTGGCATTTCTCCAATCCAAATACAGTCTGTAACCAATTTGATTGTTTTCCAAACCAATTCCTTCGTATCTGATGTAATAAGAATGGTCGGTGTGCTCTGCAGGAAGTGTTAACTCATTTACGTTTTTAAAAGTTCCGCCAATGTATTCGTTTCCCTGCCATTTTCCGCCGTCTTTTATAGATAATTCGGCATACGAAAATGGTGCTTTAGGATTTTTGCGTATTTTTTCAATTACATTTTGCTGAGCAAATGACATATTGGTCGCAAAAACTGCTCCAGTTAATATGATTTTGAATATGTTTAATTTTATTGACATAATACTTTCGTTTTAGATAACCATTTACTTAAAAAGTTCAGTGACTTTCTACTGTTTATCGGTTATTTTTTTAACAAGGTCATTTATGTAGACCTCGATATTATCATAATTTTTATCTAAATCTCTTCCGTTTGCATTGGCTTTTTTAGGATCGAGATTGTGCTTTGTTTCCCATTCATCGGGCATTCCGTCGTTATCTGAATCGAGTAGCGCTTTTCCCGGTTTTAAATCTGGAAATCCACCGACATCATTTTGTGAATCGATGATCCCGTTTTTACTTCCAAGCGAACCGTTGTACGTGAAAGTACCATTTTTCACCTCTTTTAAAACACGTAGATCTACCGCATCTCTCACCAAACTTGCACCGCCGATCTGCAATATTTTTTCATACGCTTCTTTTGCGGTATGTGTTTTTACATTATTCTGAATGTCGTGAGGTTGATTGATTTTTATTGAATTTTTATCAGCATCTGTTAAATTGTAAGAAGGCTTCATTTGATTAAAAACTCCTAAATTCCAGTTGTCTGCTGTTACATCAGGATTTTCTTCAGAGACATTTCCGTTGATATAATATTTACCCCAAATGTTGTAAACTTCGGTTTCAGGTTTTTCGTTTTTATCGATGGCTACAATTCTTTTTTTGTTCATCGATGCGGGACCTGGTTTATAGTAATTATTAACCATATTTACATTCATTCCTTCACCGCCGTAGACATTGTTGTGTCCCCAATTGTAAATGACATTATTTCTAAAATCAGTTAAATCGGTCAATGCAAATTTACTTCCTGCGTACTCACCCAATCTGGGATTTCTGCTGTCGTGATGAGCATACATGTTATGATGAAAAGAAGCGAATTTTCCACCTGCAATTCCGCCGTATCCGTGAGCGCCTTTTTGATGGGCAGAATTTCTTAAACTTTCTGAAATTATGCACCATTGAAGCGTGGTATTTTCATTCACATAAATAGAAACCGTCTCGTCGGTAGACCAACTCATTGAGCAATGATCGACGATTAAATTTTTTATAAATCTTGCCCCTAATGCATCACCTTCAAATTTTTTCTGATCTCCCATTCTGAAACGTAAAAAACGAATAATTACGTTATCTGCCGCAACAAAAGTTTCGTAGTTGGCAATGGTAATTCCGTCGCCTGGAGCAGTTTGTCCGGCAATGGTGACATTGCCTTCTTTTATTTTTAATGGAGATTCCAAGTAGATCGTTCCTGCTGTTTTGAAAACAATATATCTTGCTCCTTTTTGGTCTAAAACATATCTTAAAGTTCCTTCTGAACCGTCGTCTGTCAATTTTGTTACAAATAAAACTTTTCCGCCTCTTCCTCCAGTTGTGTATCTTCCGAAACCTTCTGCACCAGGGAAACTCAAAGTTTTCTCCTGAGCCGAAACAGATAAAGCAAGCATTATGAGAATGCCTGTGGTAAAGATTTTATGTTTTAGACTGAATTTCATTTAAAATAATTAAAATTTTATTTCATTGAATTTTTTAAATATGATAAATTGACTGGTCGCTCTTACCGAGCTTCGTTTTTTTACATTTATTTTTTCTATTAACAGCAAATCCCGATGGGATCAATTACAGCTTTAAAAGAAGAGAACTTTTAATTTTTCTCGAAAAAAATAATTTATTTAAAACTTTTATTAAAGTTCCAGTTGTCTTTTCCTTTCAGAATATTTTTTGCTGAATATTTTTTAGCCTGATCTTTCGTTAGCTGATGAGACCAGGAAACTCTTTTTGAAGGATCTGCTCCGGCTCCTTTTGAATTATATTCTGCATAGAAAGTGGTCTTTTCAGCATCAGGTTTAGCCCAGTTATGCCAACCTTCTTTTTTTATTGTGGAATCGATTGCACAATTGATGTAAACTGTTTTAGCAAAAGGTCTCCAAGGTCTTCCCAAATATACAGAATTTGCTGATGCATCACCTGTTAAATTACAGTTAATAAATACGTAACCAAATTCAGCTCCTTCCGGAGTAGAGGCAGCGGTAACGTAAGATGCATTTTTTTTGGAATATATTGTACAATCTTCAAAAACTGCAGTTCCGGCTCCGAAAATATAGTCTGTAGTTCCTTCGATGTAGCAGTTTTTAAAATAGTTTCGGGAAGTTTTACTTTTATCTGGGTTATCCTGAGTTCCTTTAGTATATAAAGTATCCTGAAATCCTAAAAATCTGCAATTTTCAAACGCCATTTTGTCTCCTGTGGTAAGAACGGCAACCGCTTGTCCCACGGGTCCTGCGTCATTTTGAAAGGTGATATTTTTTGCTGAAAAATTATCTGAAAAAATAAATAGGGTAGACGAACCTGTAGTTCCGATGTTTTTACCTTCTGCGCTTTGTTTTGAAGCATGATCGCCGTAAACTAAAATGGTGTTTTCTGCTTTTTCACCGATTAAAATTATCGGGCTTTTTGCTGCAGATACAGTAACTTTTTCTCTGTACGTTCCGGGTTTTATAATAATTTTTGTTCTTATCGATTTTCCTTCTTCAACAGCGTCAATTGCCTGTTGAATGGTCGTGAAATTTCCTTTTCCGTCTTTCGAAACGATGATGGTTTTCTCATCACTAGCCTTGAAAGAAAGAAGACTGATCATGACCATTGAAAAAATAAAGAAGAACGGACTATTTTTTAAACCTAAAACCTGCATAAGTTGTTGATCGTTTTTAATTGTCAGTTGATGGGCTGAAATTTCAACTTTTAAAAATCTTTTCTGAATTTTTCTTTGAAGAAAAGTACAGACCTTCTCCCGAAAAAGGAGGAAGTCTGTACTGAAAATTAATTAATATGAATGTATATTTTCACTAATAACCATAATCTTGGGTAAGATTATAATTAGAGTTTACAACGTCTAATGCTAAAGGTAATAGCTCTTTCCTGTTAGGCTGGAAATAATAAGCATAGCTCTTGATAGGATCTCCACTGATGTAAGGCTGAGTCATTGCTAATCTCCAGTTTACTTTTGTATAACCAGATGGTGTGGCAACAGATTGATTTGGACTGTAGAAAATATCTGCTTTTGCAACTCCTGCAGTTGTATAGAAATCAATGTCTAATACATTTTGCTGAGCTGTTTTTGTTGGCACATAGGTTGGCTTTTTGTAGAAAATATATTCAGGAACGTTTGCATAAGCTCCCGTACCATTCATAAATTGGGTAAGCTTAGCTCTTGTTTCATTAATTTTAGTTTCTAATAAATTCCAACGGATAAGATCGTATTTTCTTAATCCTTCACCACCAAATTCAAGCTGTCTTTCTTTCACGATATAATCAAAGAAAGCTGCTTTACCAGTCGGAATCGTTCCTACCTGACCTAAATTACCTGCATACGCTCTTTGTCTTACTGCCATCACTGCATTTACAGCATCTGCAGATGGGCCACCGTGTAATTCGTTATCTGCTTCAGCAAACATTAATAAAATATCTGAATATCTAAGCATTGGCCAGTCGATTCCTAAGTTTTGAGAAGTTCCTGTAATTGAGGTCCAAGATTTTCTGAATTTACCGTCATTCCAGTTGATAGAGGTTTGAAGCTCTTCCTGTTTTGTAGTATTTACTCTATAGATGGCGATGTTAACATCTCTTCTTAAATCATATTTTGTAAATTCATAAAAATAAACAGGAATTGCGCTGATTCCACCTGAAGATTTCCAATCGGTATCATCATGTCTTAAACCGTTATAGTAACCGATTTTACTATCTGTTCTTGAGTTTCCTCCGAAAGCTCCGATAGCATAGATTACTTCATTCGTAGCATCCTGAGAATTGGTATGCAATGATCTGAATAATCCTTCATAGCTAGGATTAAGCTGATGTTGAGCAGAATTGATAATATCTTTACACTCATCATAAGCGATCTGGTAATATTTCTGAGGATTAGAACCCTGCATCATTTGTTGAGGATTTCTTCTTAAAGAATATCCTGCTCTTGCTAAAGCTATTCTCGCTCTTAAACCTTTAACAGCACCTTTTGAAATTCTTTGTGCAGTAGTTCCTCCTTCAGATCTCCAAGGGACAAGACTTTCTGCTTTAAGTAAATCGTCAAGAATTTTATCATAAATAACATCTCTATCTGTTTTTGCAAGATACAAATCAGGAAGATCGGCTGAAGGTACATCTTGGAAAGGTACATCGCCCCAGTTTTTTATAAGATCATAGTAGAATTGGGCTCTCAATGTTAAAGCCTCACCCAAATACCTATTCATTAACGTCTTATCTGCTGCTGAACCAGTTTGCATCACTGGTGAAAGCGGGATGTTTTTAATGACAAGATTGGCTCTTTCAATTCCGGCATAAGTATCTAAGAAAGGTCTTAATAGCTCAGTATTCGTAGGAATTGCGCCGAAGCAACTAATTCCTCTTCTGTCATTCGCATTATAATCGCCAGAAGTTCTTAAATCGTCACCTGATTGAGTAAGGATTAAGTTCATTCTCTGACCATAAGTATTGTCACCCATAGTAGCGTTATAAACACCTACCAAAGCGGAAAAAGTATCTGGAGCAGAGTCAAATTGTTGTTTTTCGGCTGTATTAGATAAGCTTTCTACATCCAGGTAATCATCACAAGAGTTTAAAGATATTACTCCTGCAACAGCAAATAGTATTGTTAAAAATTTATTCTTCTTCATAATATTAGGTTTAAAAAGTGATGTCAACTCCTGATAAGATAAATCTGCTTCTTGGATAAGCGGCATAATCTACACCAGGTGTTAAAGGATTTCTTCTGGTATTAGCTTCTGGATCATATCCTGAATAACCAGTAATGGTAAAGACATTATTCATTGTGAAATACAGTCTGAAGTTTGAAAGTCCTAATTGTTTAGTAAATTCTTTTCCAAGAGAATACCCTAAAGTTACGTTGTTTAGTCTTAGGAAAGATCCATCTTCAATAGCATACGAATGTAAGAAATAAGCACCTGCAGGTGGAGTCCATCCTGTTGTATTGGCATTTAATGCAGCTAAAGCTGTTGGGTCATTTACTTTTACACCTGCATCATCGAACCATCTCCATCTATCGGCCACTTCAGCTAGCATGTTATTGTCTTTGTATAAATATTGTGTTGAATATTCTATTTTGTTAGCATTATACACTTTATTTCCAACAGAGAAGTTGAACATTAAGCTCATATCCCAGTTCTTGTAACGGAAATTCTGGCTAAAACCACCATAGAATTTTGGTTGGGCATTTCCTAGATCGGTCATATCTTTATTATCAATAATACCGTCACCGTTTAAATCTTGAAGTTTAAGATCTCCAGGTTGTATTAGTTTTGCTCCGTTTGCAGCGGCAGCAGAGCTAGGAATACCTGCTTTTAGTGTATAAACCTGCGTTGCTGGATTATAATCGAAATCACTAACTTCATATCTTCCCGCTGTTTGATATCCCCAAAAAGTACCTACTGGCTTACCAACTTGTACTAAGAAGTCATTCAAGCTGTTTTGCCAACCTGAAGGGTACAGGTAAGAAAAAGAACTTGGAGATGCATTATTTCCTAAACTTTTAATGGTGTTTCTGTTAGAAGAGATATTCGCATCCATTTTCCAAGTGAAATTTTCCTTGTTAATGATTGCACTTCCGATGGAGAATTCAATACCTTTATTCGTTGTACTTCCAGAGTTTTGATATTGATATTCGTAACCTCTGTCTTTAGGAATTTGAGCTAAAAGTAATAAGTCTTTGGTATCCGTTTGATAAACATCTAAAGTACCGTATACTTTTCCTTTAAATAAGCCAAAATCTAAACCTAGGTTTTTAGAAGCTGATTTTTCCCAAGTAACATTTTTGTTTGCTAAGATATTTCCTGTTGTAGCACCTGGAGTAACATTGGTGCCAAAAGCATATCCATAATCAGATGACGTTGTGAAGAAAGTATCATATAAGAAAGATCCGATTCTGTTATTTCCAGAAAGACCATATCCTAAACGAAGTTTTAATTCACTGATGGTTTGGCTTTCTTTTAAGAAATTTTCTTCAGTAATTTTCCAAGCGGCAGAAGCTGCAGGGAAATAGCCCCATTGATTTCCGGCTCCAAAAACACTTGAACCATCGGCTCTCATGGAAGCAGTAAGGATGTATTTATTTTTGAAGATATAGTTGGCTCTACCAAAAAATGATGCCAATCGGTCAGGGTTTCTTCCTGCTTTAGGAGCATCTTGTACCAATCCACCTGGAGGAGAAGCCGACTGAATGTTAGCAAATGCTTCTTCAGCACTTATAGATTTTGGAAACCATTTGATAGTCATTCCTAATGATTCTCCATCTGTTTTTACGATTTCCTGTCCTACTAATAGATCTAATTTGTGACTTCCAAATGTCTTTCTATAATTTAAAGTATTGGTATTGGTGATTCTTCTCGTTTGAGATTTGTTTAAAACAACCACAGGTTGATCATTATTCTGTCTTGCCACAGAAGTTATGGTTCCAGAGAACTGATTAAGATATTCATCCCTCTGCAAATATCCGATAACACTCCTGAAAGTGAAGTCTTTACTTATTTTGTATTCCAGCGTTCCATTGAGTAATAGATCATTTCTTCCATTTTCTTTAATCTCATTGTTTGCTAAAAGAATAGGATTTACAAGGTTGGTTTCATTTGCAAATAAAGGATCAAAATCATCAACGTTTACGTTAGATCCTCCTTCAAATGGTTGATACCTTACTGCATTCCTTAGTCGGTTGGTACTTTGTGAACCTGTAGATGAGGTTCCTGTTCCAAAGATGGTTTGTCTGCTGTATCTTGTATTTAAAGTAAAGTTTAATTTCTTCGAAATATCATAATCATATTTGAAGTTGAGCATGCTTCTTTTAAAACCAGATCCGATCATAATCCCATCTTCCTCTACATTATTTAAAGATAATGCGAAAGATGAATTGTCAGACCCTCCGGTGACAGCAAGGTTATGAGTAAAGTTAAATGCTTCTCTTCCAAAAACCTCGTCTTGCCAGTCTCTTTTTTGTACGTCTTTGTATTTGCTTAACTGGTCGTAAGTTCCATATCTTGCTTTGAAAGCATCAATATCCGTCTGAACTCCACCTTTATTATACACTTCATATTGATACAGCACATATTGATACGGATCTAATACATCGATCGTATTTTGAATTTTCCTTACCCCTAAAAATCCATTATAATTAATTGATGTTTTTGCTCTTTTACGGCCTCCTTTTGTGGTGATCATAACAACACCGTTGGCTCCTCTGGCTCCGTAGATATTGGTAGAAGACGCGTCTTTTAAAACTTCAATAGATTCAATTTCTTTTGGGGATAAAATAGATAGTGCATTATCCATTTGAACTCCATCTACAATGTAAAGGGGAGCATTACTTCCTGTAATAGAATTACCACCTCTGATAACAATGTCTACATCGGCTCCGGGTGAGCCTTCACTTAATGAAACCTGTACTCCGGCCATTCTTCCCTGAATTGCTTCGGCAGCATTGGTTGATGGCATATCTTTGATTGCTTCAGCCTTTACAGAAGATACGGAGTTAGTAACATCTTTTTTAGAAACTTTAGTATATCCTACCAAGACAACTTCGTCAATCTTGGTTTCTTTTTCCTGAGCCATAGCAAGGACGGGAAGCAGGAAAACAGTTAAATATAACCACTTTATTGATTGTACCTTTTTATCCATTTATTGTATCCTTATATAGTTTAATGTGTGGTTTGAGAAGCCAATAACTTCCCTAATTTTTTTGTGGATTTTTAAGTATTCTGTTTCTAGGAATATTTTAATGATGTACGCTTTTCTGAGTGCAATCGATTGCGTAATTATTCTTAATAAAATATCTTGGCTCCTAAACTAATATTATTTTTCATTACGCAAAGAAAAAAATGTTATTTTTCTATTAATTTGACTGTTTAATTTGTTAATAAACATAAAATGTTAAGATTGTTTATTGCTTTATTGTTTTGATTTTCAGTTCTTTGTGACTAGTTTTATTATTTGTTTTAAAGTTTGAAAATGTGAAAATAATTTGATGTTTAACGATTATAATGATAAGAAATCAGCGCAAATAAGAGTGTTTCAAGCTTCCAAAAACTCCCAAAAAGCATATCCAAACTGTAATTTTTATAATTACATCTGATTTTTATCATCTTTTTCATTCACAAAAACTTGTGTATTTTATAAATGATAATTTTTCACTTAAATTAACAAACAATATGTATAAATTTAATCTTATCCTTATATATAATATATTTAGTGGAGTTGTGTTAAAATATTTGGCATGATTTTTATTTTTTACAGTCGTTACATTGCATTTCTGTAAAAAAATCAGATACTTTTACTTCTTTATTTTCAGTTTTTTGTTATTAATTTAAAATTTATTTAATTGATTTTCAATTAAATATAAATTAAAATTAATTTTTTGTTAACCGAATACATATAATCTATATATTTATCGACAAGTATTTTTGTGGAATTTTAGTGTAATTTAATGCAATCGATTACGCAATGTTTAACAGGTTTTTAAAAACCATAATTTAAGTTTAAAATCTAGAGTATGACAAAATCAGAATTTCGTTACGCCCATCATCCTGAAGATGTAAAAAAATATACAACTGAAGACCTGAGAAGGGAGTTTTTGATGAATGATTTATTTAATGAAGATCAGATCAATGTAGTGTATTCTATGTACGACAGAATGATTGTAGGTGGTGTAATGCCTGTAAAAAGCGCATTGAAATTGGAGCCAACCGATGATCTGAAAGCGCAAAACTTCTTAGACAGAAGAGAATTGGGAATCATCAACGTGGGCGCTGCCGGAAAGGTAACGGTCGACGGAGAGGTTTTTGAGCTTGGAAACAAAGAAGCTTTATACATTGGAAAAGGCGCAAAAGATGTTGTTTTTGAAAACGGAAATGAGGGTCAAACTTTATTTTATTTCAACTCAGCTCCGGCGCATCACACTTTTCCTACAAAGAAAATCACTAAAAACGAAGCTGAAATTGTAGAATTGGGGGAAACAAAATACGCAAACAGACGTACAATTAATAAACTGATTGTAAACAGCGTATTAGAAACTTGCCAACTGCAAATGGGAATGACCGAGCTACACGAAGGAAGTGTTTGGAACACCATGCCTTCTCACACGCATACCCGTAGAATGGAAGCTTATTTTTATTTTGATTTGGAAGAAGGTCAGGCGGTAAGTCATTTTCTTGGTCAGCCGAATGAGACGCGTCATATTTTTATGAAAAACAATGAAGCGGTCTTGTCTCCGGAATGGTCTATTCACTCAGGAGTTGGTACTTCCAACTATACATTTATCTGGGGAATGGCAGGAGAAAATATGGATTATGGCGATATGGACGCTGTTAAAACTAACGAACTAAAGTAATTTTTTCTACATGAATTTATTCGATTTATCCGGTAAAGTTGCCGTTGTTACAGGCGGAACTCACGGATTAGGAATGGCAATGGCCGAAGGTCTTGCTGCTGCAGGTGCTGAACTGGCAATCACAAGTACAACTCCATCAAAATTAGATGAAGCTTTAGATTATTACCACAGTAAAGGGTATAGCGCTACAGGCTATCTTTTTGATGTAACAGACGAACGTGAGGCAGCTCAGAAGGTAGCTCTTATGGAAGCTACTCATGGGAAAATAGACATCTTGGTCAACAATGCAGGAATCATCAAGCGTATTCCCGCAATTGAGATGGATGTTGAAGACTTTAGAAAAGTAATCGATGTAGATCTTACCGGCCCTTTCATCATGTCCAAATTAGTTGGAAAACATATGATCAAAAGAAAATCTGGTAAAATCATTAATATTTGCTCTATGATGAGTGAGCTTGGTCGTGACAATGTAGTAGCGTACGCTTCTGCAAAAGGCGGACTGAAAATGCTTACCAAAAATTTAGCAACAGAATGGGCAAAACACAACATTCAGGTAAACGGAATCGGACCCGGATATTTTGCAACATCTCAAACAGAACCAATCAGAGTAGACGGTCATCCGTTTAACGATTTTATCATCAGCAGAACTCCAGAAGGAAGATGGGGAAATCCGGAAGATCTTGCAGGAACAGCTATTTTCTTAGCTTCTGACGCAAGCAAATTTATCAACGGACAAATTATTTACGTTGATGGAGGAATTTTGGCGACCATCGGGAAACCTGCTAATGAGTAACACAAGAATTTTACAGAAATGAAATCTTTTATTACAGATAACTTTTTATTACAAAATAAATACGCTGAAGAGCTATACTTCAATTTTGCTGAAAAACAGCCTATTATTGATTATCACAACCATTTAATTCCTAAAGATATTGCAGAAGATACAGTTTTCGAAAATATTTCAAAGGTTTGGATTGCAGGTGACCATTACAAATGGAGAGCGATGCGTACCATGGGGGTAAACGAAAAGTTTATCACAGGTGACGCTTCAGACAAAGAAAAGTTTGAAGCTTGGGCAAAAACTGTTCCTTATACTTTAAGAAACCCTTTGTATCACTGGACGCATTTAGAATTAAAGCGTTATTTCGGAATTGATGAATTGTTGAATGAAAACAATGCTTCAGAAATTTATGAAAATATCACTTCTCAGCTTCAGACTCCTGAAAAATCGACAAGAGGTTTGTTGAAAATGATGAATGTAGAATCTCTTTGTACAACGGAAGATCCGACTGATATTTTAAATTATCATCAGGATCTGGCGAAAAGCGATTTCTCCATTAAAGTAAGTACAGCTTTCCGTCCAGATAAAGCTATTCTTATTGAAAACCACAATTTCGCAGATTATATTTCTAAATTAGGCGAATCGGCAGGAATTGAAATCAATTCTTACCAGACTTTGTGCGATGCTTTAACAAAAAGAATCGAATATTTCCATGAAAACGGATGCAGATTGTGCGACCACGGATTGAACAATATTTCTTTCGAAGAAGCTTCAGATGCAGAAATAAGTGCTATTTTTAATGATAAAATTTCAGGAAAAGTAATTGCTGAAAAGCAGGTAAATCAGTTCAAAACCGCCATTTTGTTGTTTTTGGGCGAAACGTATCACAAATTTGGATGGGTTCAGCAGTTCCACTTGGGAGCTTTGAGAAACAATAATGAAAGAATGCACAGAATTTTGGGTCCTGATACAGGATGGGATTCTATTGGCGATTTCGTTCAGGCTGAAACTTTATCTAAATTATTAAACACTTTAGACGGAAAAGATAAACTCACCAAAACTATTCTATATAACTTAAATCCTGCCGACAACGAGATTTTCGCAACAATGATCGGAAATTTTAATGACGGCAGTATTAAAGGAAAAGTACAGTTCGGTTCAGGATGGTGGTTTTTGGATCAGAAAGACGGGATGATTAAGCAGATAAATGCCCTTTCAAACATGGGATTAATTAGCTGTTTCGTTGGAATGTTAACGGATTCAAGAAGTTTTCTTTCTTTCCCAAGACATGAATATTTCAGAAGAGTTCTTTGTAACTTATTCGGTGAAGAAATGAAAAACGGAGAATTGCCGGATGATATGGAACTGATTGGAAAAACTATTTCCGATATCTGTTATCATAATGCTAAAAATTATTTCGATTTTTAAATTCAAATAAAATTAAATCTCTCGCAGATTGAGCTGATTACGCAGATCATTTTTAAATCTGCAAAATTTGCTCAATCTGCGAGAAATAAAAAATATTTTTTAAACCATTAAGTAGAATTAAGAAGTTAAGTTCTTTTAAGCTTGAAATCTTAGATTTTATTAAGCAGACTATTTAAAGCCACGCTTGTCTTAACTATTCTAAACTCCTTAAATAAATCTTAATGGCTCAATATTTAATTAGAATTTTAAAAGATTAACATTAAAAAAATCTCTGATTTTTAACTTACGTGTTCTTTTTATTTTCAATAATTTAAACTTCAAATTACTTAAGTATCAAAATCTTTTGTGCCTTTTGTGGTTAAATAAAGAAGTTAATTAAAACTTATGGGCAAAATACTTACTTTCGGTGAAATCATCATGAGACTTTCACCCCCCGGAAACAAAACGATGAGACAGAGCCACGAAATGGAATTTTTCTTCGGCGGAACCGAGCTCAACGTAGCTTCTTCATTGGCAACAATGGGGTGCGAAGTAACGCACATCAGCAATGTTTCTGACGATTTTGTGGGAGAATCTGCATTGTCTTTCATCAAAAGTTTTGGGATCAATACATCTTTCATTAATAAAAATGAACATCCTTTGGGATTATATTTTCTTGAAGTTGGTTCATCGGTTCGTGCGAGCAGAATTGCTTACAACAGGTTGAACGGTTCTTTTGCCAACATCAAACCAGAACAGGTTGACTGGAAAAAAGCTTTAGAAGGTTGTAAATATTTTCACTGGACGGGCATCAGTCCCGGAATTTCAGAAGGTGCTTACGAAACTTTGAAAGAAGGTTTGTTGACGGCTCTTGAAATGGGAATTGAAGTGACTACAGATCCTGCTTACCGTTCCAATCTTTGGAAATATGGTAAAAACGGAAACGAAGTTTTAAAAGAATTAGTTTCTTACTCAACGATTTTCATCGGTGGAGTCAATGAAATTAATGAAATTCTTGCAACTCAATTTTCATCAGACCAACAAGGGTTTATGGAAGCTTGTGAAGAATTAAAAAAACAATGTCCTTCTATTCATAAAATTTTCGACAAAATAAGAATTGGGGTTACAGCAAGTTCTCAGCAAACGCAGGGGAGAGCTTTAGTCAATGGAAATTATTTTGAAACGGAACTTTTAGAAGTAAATCCTGTAGTTGATAGAATCGGAACGGGAGACGCTTTTGCAGCAGGTTTAATTTATGGATTATTAAATTTCGATGACGAAAAAGCATTGAAATTTGCCAACGCAGCTTGTGCTATAAAACACACTATTTTAGGCGATATCAATTATTGCAGCGCAGAAAATATTGAAGAAGTAATGAACGGAAATTCCGGAGGAAGAATTAAGAGATAGATCGTTGTTAGTTGATAGTTTATAACAACTTGCTTAAAATTAAAAACCTTTATTATCTTATTTAAGTGAAACGCCTTTGCGAACTTAAAAATATACATCAAGTTTTAAAAAGAAAATCTTTGCGCCCTTTGCATTAAAAACGAAAGTCTGGCAAATACAGCATACTAAAGGATGGATAAACCGCCATCAAAGATTATTTTCAAACAAAATAATTAAACAAAATGACAAAAATTCAATTAGTTACAAACACCATCATTAATCAGGGAGCTTTGCCTTTGTATTATAATGCTGATGAAACGGTAACTTTAGAAATATTGAGATCACTTTACAAAGCAGGAATTCGTGCGGTAGAATATACGAGTCGTGGAGAAGCTGCGTTGAGTAATTTCACAAAAATGGTAGAAGTTCGTAATGCAGAAATGCCTGAAATGCTTCTGGGAATCGGTACTATTAAGAATGTAAAGCAGGCCGAAGAATATTATAAAGCGGGTGCAGATTTCTTTATCAGTCCAGGTTTTGTGGCGGAAGTTGCAGCATTTTTAATTCCAAAAGTTTTGCTGTATAGCCCGGGTTGTATGACTCCGACAGAAATTATCGCAGCCGAAACTGCAGGCGTAACTTTTATTAAATTATTTCCCGGAAACGCGTTAGGTGCAGGATTTATGAGTGCAATTAAAGACGTGTTCCCAAATCTAAAATTTATGCCGACAGGTGGAGTAGATACCACAAAAGAAAGTATCGAAACCTGGTTTAAAGCTGGAGTTTCTGCTGTAGGAATGGGAAGCAAACTCGTAAGCAAAGAATTGATGCTTGCGAAAGACTATGCAACGATAGAAAGTGAAACTAAGAAAGTATTGGATATCATCCAAACTTTAAAATAATAACTAAATTCTAAAAACTAATATGAGTTCAGTTAAATCTCTTAAACCGACACAATACAGGTGGACAATATGTTTGCTGTTATTTCTTGCAACCACGATTAATTATTTGGATCGTCAGGTTTTATCATTGACGTGGAAAGATTTTATCGCACCGGAATTTCATTGGAATAACAACGATTACGGAAACATCACGGCATTATTTTCAATATTTTATGCTGTAGGAATGCTTTTCGCAGGAAAGTTTGTCGATTGGATGGATACCAAAAAAGGTTTCCTTTGGGCAATCGGAGTTTGGTCTATTGGTGCAGTATTACATGCATTCTGTGGAATTGCAACTTCAGGAATCCTTACCGGAAGCTGGTTTGTAGGTTTTTACGAATCTAAAGAAATCATCGGAAATGTAGGAAGCGTTTCTGCGGTAATCAGTACAAGTGTTACTTTATTCATTTTTGCACGTTTCGTTTTGGCAATTGGTGAAGCAGGGAATTTTCCGGCAGCGATTAAGACGACAGCAGAATATTTTCCTAAAAAAGACAGAGCATTTTCTACAAGTATCTGGAATGCAGGAGCAACGGTGGGAGCTTTGGCAGCACCGGTTACGATTCCCTTTATTGCAAAATCGATGGGTTGGGAATGGGCGTTTATCATCATCGGAGCTTTAGGTTTTGTTTGGATGGGACTGTGGGTATTTGTTTATAAAAAGCCTCATTTACACAAGAGAGTTAACGAACATGAGCTTACTTATATCAATCAGGATCAGGATGATCTTCCTAATGAAGACACTTCAGTTCCGGAAAAAGTATTCACGTTCAGAGAATGTTTCAGCTACAGACAGACTTGGGCTTTTGCATTCGGGAAATTCATGACAGACGGTGTTTGGTGGTTCTTTTTATTCTGGACTCCGGCATATTTAAGTTCTGTGTATGGAATGGATTCTACACAAAGTGCATTGCCGTTATTTGTATTGTATATGATTACTTTACTGTCAATTATCGGAGGATGGCTTCCAAAATATTTTGTTGAAAAGAAAGGAATGAATGCGTATAATGGAAGAATGAAAGCGATGTTAATTTTCGCATTTTTCCCTTTGTTAGCGCTTTTAGCACAACCTTTAGGTTCAGCAACATATTGGATTCCGGTATTAATTATCGGTGTTGCAGGAGCAGCGCACCAAGCTTGGTCGGCAAATATTTTCTCTACAGTCGGCGATATGTTCCCGAAAAAAGCCATCGCAACCATCACAGGAATTGGTGGAATGGCAGGCGGAATCGGTTCATTCATCATTAATAAATCTTCAGGATTATTGTTCGATCATGCACATAAAGCTTGGTCAACCGTTGATGGAGTACCTTTATTGGAAAAATATCCTCAATATATCAATGAAAGATTACCTGATGGATTCTTCGAACAATTAGAAAAATCAGGCGCAGTTGTTTCAGATGGAATTGATAAAGGATACATGATTATTTTCTCAGTTTGTGCAGTTGCTTATCTAATCGCATGGACAGTTATGAAAATGTTGGTTCCTAAGTATAAAGTGATCAGTAAATAGAAATAAAATTTAAATCATTAAGTAGAATT
The DNA here is from genome assembly GCF_900143185.1 of Chryseobacterium scophthalmum. Taxonomy (NCBI): domain Bacteria; kingdom Pseudomonadati; phylum Bacteroidota; class Flavobacteriia; order Flavobacteriales; family Weeksellaceae; genus Chryseobacterium; species Chryseobacterium scophthalmum. Next base: position 47,426 of record NZ_FSRQ01000006.1, read on the forward strand.
AAGAAGTTAAGAATCAGCAGGCAAATTGAAGTGCAAGCTTAAGAAATTTATTTCTCTTAAATAACCTTAACTCCTTAATAAATCTTAATGGTTCAAATAAAAACTTTGAGTTCTTAGCTAAGTGAAATCGAAGATTCGACCTAGTCAAACGCCTTTGCGAACTTAAAAATATACATCAAGCATTAAAAAAATCTTTGCGGACTTTGCGTTAAAAAAGCATTCAGCTTGGAGATTAAAAAGAATTAAAAACATCATTTAATTCAAATTAGAAAAATGGAAAATCAGACAAAACAAAAATTAAACCGCCAAAACAGCGGAATAGATACAAAACTTCCTATTAAAATAGTTCAATTCGGTGGAGGAAACTTCATGCGCGGATTTACAGACTATGTAATTGATAAATTAAATAAAGAGGCAGATTTCAATGCAGGAATTGTCAACATTCAGCCTACACCAAATGGTTCGGTTCACAAGCTTGAAGAACAGGGGAATTTGTACACTTTATTTTCAAGAGGAATTAAAAAAGGAGAAATCATCGATGAAAAATGCGTGATTTCATCGATTCAAAAGTCGATTAATCCTTATGCAGATTACAACAGTTTTTTAGAATTAGCGAAAGAAGAAGAGCTTGAATTTGTATTTTCTAATACGACCGAAACAGGAATCGCTTATGATGAAACAGAAACTTCTTACGAAGGTCCGCATAAAAATTTCCCTGCGAAAGTAGCGGTTTTACTGCACGAAAGATACAAGCATTTCAATGGAGCAGCAGACAAAGGATTAAGAATTATTCCTTGCGAACTGATCGAAGAAAATGCAATTGTTTTAAAAGGAATTATCTTAAAATATGCCCAACTTTGGAATTTAGAAGAGGGTTTTGCGCAATGGATTGAACAAAGCAATCATTTCCACAATACGTTGGTAGACAGAATCGTTCCGGGATATCCGAAAGATGATGCGGCAACTTATGAAGACCAGTTGGATTATGAAGATCCGATGATGGTGGTTTCTGAAACATTCCTTTTATGGGTGATTCAGGGAGGTGAAGATTTAAAACAGAGAATTCCTTTCAACAAAATCAATGAACAGATTTTGGTCGTAGATGATATTCAACCGTACCGTTTAAGAAAAGTAAGAATTCTCAATGGCGGACACACATTGATGTTGGCTCCGGCAATTTTAGCAGGAAAAGAAATCGTAAAAGAAGCAATCGACGACCAGTTTATCGGAACTTTTTTAAGCGAATCTATTTTTAATGAAGTGAATCAAACTTTAGGTTTAGATGAAACTGAGTTGAAAGAATTTGCGGAAGAAGTGTCTGACAGATTCAGAAATCCTTTCATCAAGCATCATTTGGCGAGTATTGCTTTATATTTTGTTTCTAAATTTAAAGTAAGAGTGGTTCCGAGTTTGTTGACTTATGTTGAAAGAAATAACAAACTTCCGTTGAACTTAACGTTCTCTCTGGCAAGTTTAATCAGATTCTATCAGGGAAGTTTTGGTGAAAAGTCTCTTCCTCTGAATGACGAAGAAGCAATCATAAACAGATTCAAGGAAATCTGGAAAAACGAAGATTACGAAGTAGTTTCAGAACTTTCGTTGAGCGAAAAACTGTTCTGGGATACCGACCTTACACAAGTTGAAGGTCTGAAAACTGCAGTAGCAAAAGCATTGTACGAAATCGACCACAATGACATGGAAACTGCGTACAAAAACTTTATTCAATTTTATTCTTAAAAATCATGCAAAAGAAAGTACTGAAAGTAAATCCCAAAGACAACGTTATTGTAGCGTTGATGGATTTGCCTGCCGGAGAATCGGTGCATCTAGACGGTACAGATTATACGATTCTTAAAGATATTAAAGCAAAACATAAATTCGCTGCCGTAGATTTTGAGGATGGCGACCATATTTTGATGTATGGCGTAATCGTTGGAAAAGCCAACCAATCAATCAGACAGGGCGAAGTCATTACCACCGAAAACGTAAAGCACCAAAGTGCAAAAGTGATTGGTAAAACAGAAACTCTGGGCTGGAATCCACCCAATGTAGACAAATGGAAAGACCGTACTTTCAACGGATATCACCGTGAAGACGGACAAGTAGGAACAGAAAACGTTTGGTTATTTTTCCCATTGGTATTCTGTGAAAACAAAAATATTGAAACACTAAAAGATATTTTTGAAAAAGAATTACTTCATGACAAAGCCAGCAAACATCAATTGTTATTAAGATCATTATTAAATGGCGGAGCGACTGATATTGTTGAGGAAGAAAAAGAAGATGATACAAGAATATTTAAAAATATCGATGTAAGATTCATCACACATCAAGGTGGTTGTGGCGGAATTCGTCAGGATGCTGAAGCATTGGGAAGACTGTTCGCAGGATATGTCAACAACCCGAATGTTGCAGGAGCTACGGTTCTCAGTTTAGGTTGTCAAAATCTTCAGGTGCAGATTTTTATGGATGAACTGCACGCTTTAGCTCCGAATAATAAAAAACCAATCGTCGTTTACGAGCAACAAAAATCAGGAACTATCGATGAAATGCTGACTGGCGTTATCAAAGATTCATACGAAGGCATTAAACAAGCTAATAATATCGAAAGAAAACCAGCCTCCATCACCAAACTGAACATCGGTTTGGAATGTGGTGGTTCAGACGGTTTTTCGGGAATTTCTGCAAACCCTGTTTTGGGCGAAGTTTCTGATATTATGGCAGCAGTTGGCGGAACAACGATGCTTGCAGAATTTCCTGAATTGTGTGGAGTAGAGCAAGAATTGGTCAACCGTTGCATCAACGATGAAGACGGTGTAAAGTTCCTGAAACTGATGAAAGATTTTGAAGCCTCTGTGGTTGCAGCAGGATCAGGTTTTGATATGAATCCATCTCCCGGAAACATCAAAGACGGTTTAATTACCGATGCAATGAAATCTGCAGGAGCTGCAAAAAAAGGTGGAGCTGCACCAATTGTAGAAGTTCTCGACTTTACAGAATATGCTACAAAACCGGGATTAAACCTTTTGTGTACACCAGGAAATGATGCCGAATGTACAACCGCTTTAGTCGGTTCAGGTGCAACAGTAGTTCTTTTCACAACAGGTCTTGGAACACCGATGGGAAATCCTATTTCTCCGGTAGTAAAGATCTCTTCAAACACTGTTTTGGCTGAAAAAATGTCAGATATTATCGATTTTAATGCAGGAACGGTGATTAGCGGAGATAAAACAATTCCCGAAGCTGCAGACGAACTTCTGGAACTCATCATCAACGTAGCCAGCGGTGAAGTAAAAACCAAAGCGGACGTTCTTAATCAGAATGATTTCATTCCATGGAGACGAGGTGTCTCTCTGTAATGGGTTAATTATATTAAATATTAGGGTTGAAAATGCTTTCTACATCGTGTAGAGAGCATTTTCTTTTTTTTGGTTTATTTATAGTTTTTTTAAACACTAATGACACAAATGTTTTCACGAATAAGCAGAATGATGGTATCAACAGAAACGGGCTTTAGCCCGTTTTTCTGTGAAGTATGAGAATTGGCTTCAGCCTAAATTTATAGAAGTTAAAAAAAATTGTTATTGAAAAGATGATTTTTAAATTCTTGAAAAGTGAAATTTTAAAGGTGCGGTATTATATTTTTCAAGAAATTGAATCTCATCCCTTTTTATCATTGGATCTTTAGCGGCTGGAAGGTTTTTATATTTTGGCTCCTCCTAAAATTTCAAGTTCTTGCCCTTTTGTTGGTTGTCCGTCTAATATTGGCATTGCAGACATTATTAATTCTCTTACTTCTTCAACTTTTAATGAGTTGTCGTGGTCTTCTTTGCTATCCCAAATTTCTGTAACGTAAACAGCATTTGTATCATTTTCGTCCTTACTGATAGCATATAATTTACAGCCTTTTGCAGTTGATACCAATTCAGATGCTTTCAATAAGATATTTGCAAGTTCATTTCTTTGTCCTGCTTTTGCTGTTAATTTTCCGTGAAGTAAATATTGGTTTGCCATGTTAATTTGTGGTTAATTTTAAAGTTTTATTTGTAGTTTTCTAATTGCTTGTTGTTGCGGTTACTCTTAGTTTGGTTTTGAAGTACGAAAGTTGAAACTTGCACAAATACACAATCGAAGCCGTTCAGTTCCGTATTTTGCAAAACCTATGTTAGCTGCCGTTCTTATTTGAACGATATCAAGTTTCAATATTTATTGAATTGGATATAAGAATTTTTTGCTTATTGTTTACTCTATATTTATAATAAACTTTAACATTATAATTTGCATTTTTTTGTAATTCAATATAATTGAAAAATCTAGTCCCTATTTTATGATAATTTTCATAATTATAAGATGCTGTATATTGTTCTAATGGAAGTTTAAAAGTATTATTGGAAAAAGATTCAATATTTTGATAAGCATTGGTATATTCAAAAACTTCATTTGAAATTGAATAGAAATTTAATTTTGGTTTTTTCTTATAGTATTGGATCAATATATAAAATTTATTTTCATTAAACTTATTTAATTCTTCTGTTTTTTCATAATCTTCATAAAGATAGAAGTCATAATTGTGTTTAAATTCGTTTTCCCAGAAAAATTCTGAATTTAAATTAAAGTTTTTAATTGTGATTTCTAAGTAATCATTTTTTAAGTTTTTTATGAAAATATCTGCTTTTTCTTGAGAATATGATGTAATGCTGGTGAATAAAAATAAAAAATATTTCATTTGTCGAGAGTTTTTGTGAAATTTCAGATAACGGTTTACGGTTTGGCGACGTGACGGCAATCGAAGTGCAAATGTTGACCTTTGCTGTTTCGCCCAACTATTACAAACCCTTGTTAGCGGTAGTTTTTATTCAAATTTAATTTTATGTTCTTGCTCAAAATAACTCACTTTGTCCATAATATTTTTTGCTATTTGGTCTTTAGAAGATTTTGTAATATCTACTATTTCTTTAAGCAGGTTGTAATAATTTCCACCTATTGCTATTTGCTCATAAGCAAACTTTGTTGCAAATAAATATCTGTCAATCCAATCTTCTGTAAATTGGTCTATAGAATCCTCATCATATTTTTTTACTTTAATTCGATAATCATAGTCTCCAATAAATTCAATTTCTTTCTCATTTATTGTGTCTATTGATATTGTTTTGTCCAAAAAATATTCTTTGATCTTCAAGCATTCTTTGTTTGCATCATTAGAGTTTTCCATCCATAAAATCAATGATACATTGATGTAATCATATTGATTTTCTATGGTATTTCGTAAACTATATTTATCTGCTTGTCTAAAAAAGAGAAAAATGTTTTGTCCACCAATTACATTAGCTGATTTTAAGTAGAATAATTTGTTACAGTTATTTAAAATTTTCATTTCGTTTAAGTTCAATAAATGATTTGTCGCCTTTTAGCAGATGGTTATTGGTAAAATTATAGCTAACGTTTTGTGGCTTTGTGATGGCGGGGAAATTGAAGCACAAACCTTCAATTTTGCACAAAAGTTCAACTGAAGAAATACTTTTGAACTTTGCAGTTTCGCCCCCACTATTGCAAAACCTTTGTTAATTGATGGTCTTTTGTAGGTAAGTTTTTTAGATGCTTATTTTTATCTCTAATTCTTCGGCAACAAAATGTCTGTTTCATAGCCTAGCTCCGTTAAATATTTCAATCCATTTTGGTTTTCCATTTTGTTTGTTCCTACCCATCCGTTTTTTCGTCCTTGCAAAATCAATTCTTTAATATATTTTGGTTCATTAATGTTAATTTTGTCATTTGTATTCTTTATTGTGTTTGTCAATTCTACGCCTGATTTTAAAATTTGTCCCATATGGTAGTGGTCAAGCGTTAGAAATTCTATTATTAATGGTGTCTGTTTTCGTCCTTCTAAAAATACTTTTACAGTCAGCGTATTGGTCTCAGTTCCTAAATGATATTTATCTGTAACTGAATACAGGTACACTAAATCTTCAATAGTTATTCTTCTCAACTTATTTTTCATTATCTGACAATTCGCTTTCGTGTTGAATACCATTTGCATTTATTCTACAATTCCATTTGCATATTGGAAATAATCCTGTTTCGTTTAACTCTACTGTTCCGCTAGCAACTAAATTGTCATTAATACCATTTTCGTCAGTATCGTCCATGTAAATATCGACGTGTTTACCTTGAAAAAGTAAAACTTCCTTTCCCTCATAGTCCAGTTTAATGTCTTGCTGAGAAAGAAGAACTAAATCACTTTCGATAAGTTCGTTAAAGTCTACATACAGTCTTGAATTATTCATTTTAGTTCGTGTCTTAATTGACGTAAGGTCTGTTTAGCCTTGCAGCTAACGTTTCGGGGCTTTGTGATGGTGGGGCAATCGAAGCACAAATGTTCAATTTTGTACAAAAATCCAATCGAAGAACTACCATTGAGCTTTGCAGTTTCGCCCCACTATTGCAAAACCCTTGTTAGCTGCAGTTTTATTCATCTTTTTTATAATAACTCCAAATATCATTTGATACTCCAATTATACAAATACCTTGATGATTACTGAATTTTGCAGTGTATGAATAGTGATTTTGTGATAAATATGTATCAATATGTTCATAAAAAAAATCAACATCATAAATAAAATTGTATTTAATATAATTATCATCATTTATATTATTTCTAATAATATTTTTCACGAAATCTCTTAAATAAAAACTATCAACTTCAAAATATCCGTTATTTGTTGATTGCTCATCTTGAAATAGTGTTGTAGATCTTAATACTTGTAATAATTCCGAACCTTGAATTTGGATTAAATCAATATTTTCAAATATATGACTAACAAATTTTTCAATTAGTTTCCACTCTATTTTAATTTCATTTTCAAAGGAATCATTAAAAATATTTTCATCAAATGAAAAATACAATGTTAATTCATTCAGTGTATATGTTGCGCTCCAATTTTTTGAGCTTTCTTGATTAAATTCAAGTTCTTTATTGTTTACAAGGATTTTCATAAAATTGCAGCAAACATTTGGCTTTACGCATTGCGCCAATCCAAACTATAATTTTGTTAAAAATAATGAAATAAACAGCGATAGCAAATTTTAATTTTTATTAAAAATAAAAATCATCTCTACGTATTTCAAACCCTCAACCGACACGTTCTAAAGCTATTTTGATACGTTCCTGAAAAGTCCTAATACGTTTTGTATTGTTTTAGATACGTTGCACAACCTATCCGGATACGTTCATCAGAAGTCCTGCGAGGTTGTTGATATCTCCGATGGCGTAATGTAACCATCTGTCTAAGTCATGCAACCTATCCCGACAAGTAAAAGATAAGTAGGAATAGATAAACAACCGCTCCGGAGATTTCATGAACGTATCTGAAGCGGTACATCATACCGAGCGACCATCAAAGAACCTCCCAAGATGATTAAATAAGCTGTCCGAAGCTATGTTAAACGTATTGAGAATAATAAACAACGTGTTCCGATCATTAAAGAACCTGTCAAAATATTTAAAAGACCAGTTAAAAGCATAAAAATACCCCTCCATATCATTGAAGGGGTGGTTAGTTATCGTTGTTTTACTTTGTCTCCTCGGTTGGAGCTGTAGAAGTCGAATTTTTCACAAAAAACTGTTTCAGATCTATGTATTTGTTTTCAAATCCCGGTGATGCTGTACCTGCTTTGTAGGTGGTGTATGAATAATCAGCCAACGCCGACTGATAATTGTCGTAATCATGTAACGTTTTGGCATTATTCAGTCTTGTGATCAGGCTTTCAAGTCTGTTAATCATTCCCTCCATACTATTTCGGGAGCTGTGGTCTTTGTTGAATTCGTCCCAATCTACTTCGGGAGAACTCAGGTTAGACTGGTTCTGATTGTAGTCGTAGACTTTGTTTACAAACAGTTTGTTTTGCTCATTGATGCTTCCGTAACGTCTGCGGTCTTCAGGTGAAAGGTTGATTGTGATTTCAGCAAGAGCTGTTTCCAATGCCGCGATGGCATCCTGTGCAGCAGTGATCTTTGCACTGCTCAAATGGGTGGAGTTCAAATTTGTTAATCCCATCATTTTTGATTTTAAAGGTTAATACTATGTATATAAAATCGTGTGTTTTTATTTTGAGGAATCACTAAGGTGGGAAAAAAAATAAAATGAAAATAAAAATTTTAAATGCCTGAAATAGTTACCAATTTTATTCACCGCAGAAATTCCCCTCCCTTGGAGGGGTGGATTTTTCCGAAAGGAAAAAGACGGGGTGGTTAAATACTTACAACAGAATTTTTCAATCTACTTGTAAAAACAAACCACCCCGTCAAAAATTCTTACGAATTTTCGCCACCCCTCCAGAGGAGGGGAATTTTTCAACTTTTTATTTCTATTGTTTGAATTTGTATTTAATAGCAAAATAAAATTAAAGCTGAGATTCTTCCTTCGTCAGAATGACAAAGATGCTGTTTAGTTAACTGTAAAAGCGACATAGGAAATGAAAGCGTTAAGAAAATAAGCGATGCGAACGTTAAGAAAATTCTTCTGTTCGAAGCGCGACATCAATTGTGAATTGAAGAAACAATTATGAACTCGCGCAAGTTTTAGAATTTTTAGAGAGTATCGGTTATTTTTAGCCTTTCAGTTCCAAGTCTTGAATTTTTGTTTTAAGACAAAAGAAATTTAAAAAAATAAGTCACTGCCCCAATCTTATTATATTCTAAGAATTCATTGCAATTATACAAAATCGGGAGACGGCAAAGATCTGTATTGCTAATTGTAAAAACGACATGGGAAATGAAAGCGTTAAGAAAATAAGCGATGCGAACGTTAAGAAAATTCTTCTGTTTGAAGCGCGACATTAATAGTGAATTGAAGAAACAATTATGAACTCGCGCAAGTTTTAGAATTTTTAGAGAGTATCGGTTATTTTTAGCCTTTCAGTTTCAAGTCTTGAATTTTTGTTTTAAGACAAAAGAAATTTAAAAAAATAAGTCACTGCCCAATCTTATTATATTCTAAGAATTCGTTGCAATTATACAAAATCGGGAGACGCCAAAGATGCTGTTTAGTTAAACTGTAAAAACGACATAGGAAATGAAAGCGTTAAGAAAATAAGCGATGCGAACGTTAAGAAAATTCTTCTGTTTGAAGCGCGACATCAATTGTGAATTGAAGAAACAATTATGAACTCGCGCAAGTTTTAGAATTTTTAGAGAGTATCGATTATTTTTAGCCTTTCAGTTCCAAGTCTTGAACTTTTGTTTCTTTTGTTTTAAGACAAAAGAAAATTAATAAAAGAAAAATTACTTCCTTTTTGAAGACTTCCTTACACAAATCTTCGGTGCAAGAACAACCTTCTTCTCAATAGAAACTCCGGAAGAATTATCTTTAATATGATCAAGGAAAACCTGTCCAGCCATATTCCCCATAATCAAAGGAGTCTGATCCATTGAGCTCATCGGAAGTTCCATAAACTGGGTAAAAGGTTCATTGGAGAAGCCGATAACAGCAACTTCCTGAGGAATTTTGATCTTACGCTTCTTTAATTCCTGACAAGCTCCTAACGCCGCAAAATCACTGGAAGAAAATATAGCATCCGGAATGGATGGTCTGCTCCATAAAGTTTTGATGGCATCAATTCCTGCTTCAATCGAACTTCCGGTAGAAATGATATTTTCTTCTTTTACCTGAAATTTGTGATCAATTAAAGCTTGTTTATAACCACTTAGACGGTTTTGATAAATCTCAAGATTCAAATCTCCGGCAAAGTGACAGATGTTTTTATACCCTTCGGAAATGAGATGTTCTGTCGCCATATAACCGCCTTTATAGTCATCAATGGTAACGGTACTAATTCCCGGAATATCTTTCTTTCTATCGAAAAATATAATAGGCGTATTGGATGTATTTAAAATTTGTTGAATATGTTCCGTGTCTACTGTGGTACGGGAAACAGACATAAAAATTCCGTCAACCTGAGCATTTAATAAAGTGTTCAAATGTTTTTTTTCCGTTAAAACATCTTCATGACTTTGGCAGATAATCACGTGATAACCGTGAAGAGAAAGTTCTTCTTCAATTCCACGGATAACCGATGAGAAAAAGTTGGTATTAATGTAGGGAACGATGATTCCCACGTTTTTGGTTTCCCCACTTTTTAGAGCTTTGGCAAGGTTATTCTGCTTATAGTTCATTTCCTTTGCAGTTTTAACCACCAAATCTTTCGTTGCCTGGCTGATTCTCGGATTATCATTCAATGCTCTGGAAACCGTTGCCACACTTACGTTTAGCTTCTTTGAAATATCATAAATAGTGGCATTTTTCTTTGTCATAGGTATTCTGGACTAACGTTAATTTTCCATCCGTATTCCTTGTATGGAATGGTGGTAAATTTAATCAAATTATAAATACCAATAGCGCAGAAGCTATAATTTTATACATTATTGATTAAATAATACTGAACAGTCTATTTCTAAAAGCTTTGCAGATCTATCGTAGTTTTACTACATCAAATCGTAGAATTACTACAATTTTCGAAATAATAGTTTAAAAGTTTTAAAAATATTTTTGGTGTATTTATCTTTGGGTTATAGAAATCACAAAAATACTAACGATTTAAAATTTACTTATTATGGCAGCAAATTCAAGAGGAATCTTAAAATTCAACGGCAGCGAAGGTCAAAAATTATTAAAGCTAAACTACAGCGTTTCAAGATCTACAGATGTTTCAGGTAGAGTAGCATCAGATCCGTCAAATGCATTGATCAAATTAACAATCGAGGCAACAGAAAAATCTGACATCCTTGAGTCATTGTTAAACGGAAAATACAAGCCAACTTCAGGCGAAATTACTTTCAACAAATCTCATGAAGAAGGTACTTTGATTACTTTAAACTGGGAAAATGGTTATGTAATTCAACATGAAGTAGATTTCGACGCAGTAGACGAAAACTCAATGTTGATCAGCTTTGTAGTAAGTGCTGAGAAAATCAACTATGGTAATTCTGCTTACGAAGGAATTTGGCCAACAAGCTAAAATTTGCAGATTTATTATTTATAGTAATATATAAAAGACTGTCCTCAAAAGACGGTCTTTTTTGCCCTAATTCTTCTTTGAAAAAAAATTAATTTCAAAAAGAAGGGTTTAAAAAGAATAATGGCATTGCCGAAATGTAAGATGCATAAGGCAAGTTAATTGCATTCCCATTAAATTGATTAAGCAAAATAAATAAGATTTATCATATCGAGATGAATAATATTTTATAAATTTATGCTCTATACACCAAATTTACGCAGATATGAAAAGTTTTGACACATCTGGAGGTTCCGTTTTCCGCCCGTCTCAGAATGCGGCAGGAATTTCAGAGAATCATCATACCGGAATTAACCGATTGGTAAAATTATCTTTGGTCATTGAAGGTAAGGTAATCAAGTATTACAAACATTTCAAGCTTACCCAAAGCTCACAAAAGCACCACGAATTTACGCTTACTTTAGCGCATGATACTTTAGGCGACCGCCAAACCCATACTTTAGAAGAAGCAAATAAATTTTTAGGCAAAAGATTAACGGCTGTCATTTCTTATAAAGACATTGAGAACAGTCCGGAACGCACTTTTGTAGGCGTTATTACAGGCGTAGGTTTCAGTCAGGAGAAAATGAGTCTGGGAAATATCATTTTGTCAGGTTATAGTCCTACCATTCTATTGGATGGAGCTCCTCATATTCAAAGTTTTGGTGGAAATCAGGCTGTCAATATGGGAATTATTGCTGAAGAAGTCATTAAACAAGGTTTAGATAAAAGCCGTTTTGATATCAGAATTGATACCAATGATTATTCTCAAATTATTTATAGCAGTCAATATGATGAAACCCATTACAATTATCTGGCGAGAATGGCAGAAGCGTATGGCGAACAGTTTTATTACGATGGAGAAGTTCTTCACTTCGGGAAACTTCCACCACAAAATAAGCCGATCAAATTAACTTACGGAAGCAGTGCAAACGATATAAAAGTTGAATTAAAAGCTGTTCATACCAAACCACAATTTTACGGTTACAACAGCAATAAAAATGAAGTTTTAAAATCGGGCTCAACGCCGATTCAGCATGTTGGAGATTTAGCAAAAACAGCTTATCAGCATAATGATGCTATTTACAAAACTCCATCATTACGCGTTGCACCCATAAAAGCAACAACTCATTTGGATGTTGAATATTCACAAAAAAGTACTTCTGGAAGTGAAGCGGTGAATGTTTTCAATCTTTCAGGTTCTACAACCGTTCCTTTTTTACATCCTGGCTGCAGCGTAGATATTGAAATGCGAAAAGTTGATACGAATGAAACTTCGTATTTCACAAGAATCATGATTACAGAAACTACCCATGAAATTGATACGATTGGTCATTATACCGGAAGTTTTGCAGGAATTGCATCAGACACAGGGTTTTTACCAAAACCTGAATTTACCGTTCCTATCGCACAGCCACAAATTGCAACAGTCATTTCAAACGCCGATCCAGAAGGACAGGGAAGAGTTCAGGTAAGATTTGACTGGCAGACGAATGACACCACACATTTCATTAGAATGATGAGTCCCGATGCAGGAGGAACTGATCAGATTACCCAAAACCGAGGTTATGTTGCCATTCCCGAAGTTGGCGATCAGGTAATGGTAAATTTTGTACACAATCATCCCGACCGACCTTTTGTAATGGGCGGAATGTTTCATGGAGGAGTTGGATTAGGTGGCGGAATCAATAATCATTTAAAATCAATACAGACAAGAAGCGGAATCAGAATTTTGATGAACGATGAAGAAGGAAGTGTAAATATCATTGATCCGAGTGGAAATACCTATTTCATGGATGGAAAGGGAAATATTTCAATGAATGCTCCGAAAAATTTTACTTTAAACGCAGGTGAAAATATCAATATCACTGCTGGTAAAGAAATTTCGATTGGAGCGGGAGCAAGTATTACCAGCTCTGCAAATGATAATATTATTTCTACTGCAGGTACAGATATTGTGCAGACTGCAGCGGGAGATATTCGTGAATCTTCAGATATGAGAACGGAGATGGTGGAAAAAGAATTTTTCCGTCAGTCTGAAACCTCCAACGAAATTGCCGGAGAAATATCAATGTTCAGCGAATTGGAAAATATGACGATGCAAAGTGGAAAGATTGTTGAATTTAACAGTGCCGAAAAATCAAAATTATTCTAATCATGGCCATTCGAAAAACAGCAAAAAATATTATCATCAAAGTAAATGATACTTACAATTTAAGTGTCGGAAAAAAGGCTGAAAAAATTGCACAAAAAATCAATGCAGAGGCTACTAATGGAAACCTTGTTTTGGCAAGTAATAAAAAAATAATGTCTCATGGGAATAAATAAATTAAAAATATTAGTTCTCTTTATCTTTTATAGTTTTTCACTAGTAAGTTGTCAAAATAAAAAAATGGAAGAAAAATACAACTGGTCGGGCACCATCTCTGCTCCACAAGAATATCCTATGGAAATCTACAATGGTGGGATCATTTCAAATAACTTTACCTATCCTTTTGATGCAATTTGGGGTACGCAAAATACGGGTTGGGGAAATGAAGGCTCAAAAATGAATGTTGCGACTAAAAAGATGGAAATTCCTCACCAGTTAGAGTTTACATGGTATTCTTTAGTTGAAGAAAAATTCTACACCGGAAAATGGAATTTAGATAAAATAAAGATCGAACAATTATTTAAAGAAGGTTTTATAGATACAGATACCGGAAAAAAACAAACCTATACAACATTCAAAATAGGATTGGCTCCCAAAGGGAAACTTGTTTTGTGGGTGAATGCACCGGGAGTTCAGAAAGAAATAGGCAGTTTTCAGGCTCATGATACTATTATTACAAAGTCACAAGCTTATGAAAATGCACAGTATATGTTTGAAAATGATTATGCTAAAGAGCGTTTAAAAAGTGATTTTCTAATGACTTCCGAAGTTAAAAACAGGTTAAGTACTTCAGGCTATCCAGATCCGTCTATTTATGAAAATTTCAGAAAGAAATATTCATGGAAACCTGTAGTAGAACTGCCATCAGGTTTTAAGATTAAGAAAATATTTTTCATGGCTTGCAACGGAGAATATGATACTTACGCTGAAAACCAGGATAAAAAAGCAATACCTTATTATTTGTCAATAGTCATTTCAGATTTTGCCGGTAAAGAGTTGGGAGCAAATCTTTTTTTTACAAAAGATGAAAAGTATTATGAAGAAAATGTCTTGAAAGGCAATAATGTTCTTCCTACAGATTTTGATCTGACCGATATGTACAAAACATTTACAAGTTTTAGTCAAACAGAGCCAGTGGATATTATCATTAAAGTAAATCCGGAAAATAAAAGTGCTGATGTCAGTTTAAAACAAAAAGAAAATAGTATTCAGCTGAAAAATTTCATCAGTAAAATTTATTAAATCATGTCAAACGTTGTATTTGGAAACTATTCACCACCAGCACCGCCACCAAACGTAATTAATGTCGCTTTGGGGGTTTTCTTTGATGGTACTCTAAATAATAAAACCAATTCTGATGCACGGAAAGGCAACACAGAATCTTACCAAGACCATGGCGGTGACCCATCGGATAATAATAGTTACAATAATGACTGGAGTAATGTTGCGCGTCTTTGGGATAATTACGATAAGAAAAATGCAATCTATGTAGAAGGAATTGGTACCACAGATAATGAAGGAGATGAGATGGATGGTTATGCTTATGGTTCTGAAGATACGGGTATTAAAGCAAAAGTTGTAATTGGCTGTGAAGATATTGCAGAGAAAATAAGTTTACTTAAAAAAGCTAATCCTGCAGCAAAAATAGGAACTGTTATCTTGGATGTTTTCGGTTTTAGCAGAGGTGCCGCTGCGGCAAGGTATTTTGTGCATCAGGTTTCAAAGAAAAAAAACACTTCGGATCCTAAGAGTATCAATTTTGGTAATTTAGGAACAGAAATGCAAAAATTAGGTATTAATCCTGATGAAATAAAAGTAGATATCAGGTTTTTGGGAATTTTTGATACGGTCTCATCCTATTCGGAAAATACTTGGACAACCTCTCCGAATTTTAGTAATGATATTGTAGAATTACATTTAGATGATATCGCAAAAGCTAAAAAAATTGTTCATTTTACTGCAGAAAACGAGCATAGAATCAACTTTGATCTTACCGATATTATTACTTATGATAAAGTAAAGCAGAAAAATGTGTTTTTAGGAATTGAGAGATCTTTTCCAGGAGTGCATAGTGATATTGGTGGTGGTTACGAAACAGGTCCAGAGGCAAAAGATGAAATTATCAACGGCAGTGAAAGTGTTCAAAAAGAGAGAAAGGCACAGCTTGTTGCACAAGGTTGGTTTACAGATAAGCAGCTTATTATACATGAATATAGAAGAAAGCTTTCGAGTAATAGAGAATTAGTAAAAAAAACATACAGTTATATTCCTTTACAGTTTATGGCAGAATATGGCAAAAACGAAAGCTTAAAAATAGATGTTACACAAATAGGTACAAAATATAAAATATCAAACGATCCGTTGCTGGTTAGAGTGAAAAATAAATTGAATGGCTATGTGATGGGGAACGGAAAACCATATAAATTTCGCTGGTTCGCAGATATTAATAAGCAATATGAGGGTTCGAAAGTTCCAGAACAAAGATATGCTGATTATCAAAAAGAAATGAAAGAGCAGGAAGATCTAAGAAAATTGAGAAATGAGTATTTACATTGGTCTGCAGATTATGATTGGGTAGGTATGGATCCAAGATCAGATGGTAAAAGAGTAGTTCATTAATGTGAAAATTGTCGTTTTAATAAAACTTTCAACGGATTTGAAGAAGTAGGGTTTAGATCATAATCACACTTCTCTCAACCATCGTTTTTATTTATGCAGAAGTTTAATAAACATAATATACAACCCGGAGAAACTGTAAAAAGTATTGCAAATCTTTATGATCTGACTGAAGAATCGTTAAAGTTTTTTCACAACAATCATTGTAAAGTTGAAGACAATATTTTAATACATCTTACCAAGCAGAAAGAGCTATTTCTGCCACGAACTGCAGTTGCTGATAAAAAGAAGCTGGTGAAATTTGGTCACGGAAACAGATTGGTTTTTCAGCCTGAGAATTCACTTTTGGAATATGGAGTAATGATTACCATCGAAAATAACGAGAAAAAAAATGAAATTAAATACAATACTTCTGTTCGGTGGGTTAAATATGAAAATGGATTTCATTTTTTTGAAATCGACAGGATATCAAATCTTTTTCTGAATGATGAAGAAGTCAACGAAATAGCAGATTTGCTGGCGTATAAAACGTCTCAGGTTTTATATCCGATGCAGATAAGCGTTGATCAGCAAGGTAAATTTAGCAATGTTGAAAATACTGATGTATTTAAAGAAAGATGGAATGATATTAAAGATGAGGTTTACAAAGAATTTGAAGGTGAGATAGTCGATGAATATTGTCAAAAAATTGAAAAGGTTTTAGATGAACCCAATTCTCTTTTTATCTTCATTAAAAACGATTATTTCATCCGAACCTTGTTTTTTGGAATTTATCAGAAATTTAATCAGGATTATCTTACTGAAATGACAGAAACCTTTCCGGTGATAAATAATGCTATTGAACCGAGATTTAAAATTGAAGTGGAAATTGATCCGCTAAAAGATGATTACGATTTAATAAATATTTCTGGAAACGGAAAATTATATGATGAAAGAAGCCGTTATGATTTTATCAACGAAGCGCCTTTTTCTTTAATTATAGAAGAAAATACAGTGATGAACGATGACGGAAATTTCAGACTTCAGTATTTTCTCAACGGTGAAACGCAGCTTTCAGAATCATTGTATTTGGAATGCGATATTAATCTTGAAAGGAGAAAAAAAATATCTGTTGTTGTAGCTGTTATTGATTAAATTTAAAACCAAACCAATGAAGAAAATAATATTTGAAAAACTTTCTTTAGCACTCTTTATTTTAGTTTTTGCTCTGAATTTTGGGCAGAAAACAGAATTTACGGTTCCCAAAGATATTGAAGCATTGCAAAACACGATTTTTGATTTTACCAATGATTTTACGAAAGATGAGCCAAAAGCTGCCGCTGCAGGAGATAATGAGTTTTCAACGACGGTCGATTTATATGATTTGAAATTTGATGCCAATGAGAAAAATTTATATTTAAACTTAGCTTTAAAAAAAGGAGCAAAGCCAAAACAGTTTATCCAAAAAGCAATCTGGAATGTTTCCATGAAAAAGCTTTCTGCGAAAAGTACTAAAGTTACGGTCTTTTTAGAAGAAATTAATCCTGATAACTGGTCTAAAAAGGAAGTCGATGTAAAGCTCACAAAATCTACCGGAAAACTTGAAAATGAAATTAAAGAATTTCTTTTAAATGCGAAAAGTAAAGAATTGTCTAAAGGATTAACAGCTGTCGACAACTCTTCAATTGATTCTGAAACTGAAGCGATGATGACTGCTCAGACTGATGCTCAGATTGCAGCTGTAGAAGCAAAACAATCACAAAAAAAAGTGACCTCAAAATATCTTCAGGATCTTTTTGTTAAAAAGCAATTTATCAGTCTTCCAACAAATTCAGATCAGATAGCGAAACTTTTAAAAACAGATCCGAGTAAAATGGATTGTGAAAGCTGTAAGAACGGAAAATATTCCAATTGGGATTTCGAAAATTTCAATATGATTTATGCCAATATGAATAGTGGTGAAGAATATTACGCCATTCAATATTACGGAAATGATGCTATTTCGGGATTGCCTTATGGTTTGGTTTTTAATGATAGTTCACCTTCAGAATGCAAAACAAAATTTGCAAGATATAATGCCCAGCTTTATCAGACTACAGTAGACGGTGATGAAAATACTGCGAAAGCCTTGACGGTTGTAACTTTTAAAATGAATTCAACATTTGTTCGCTTAGAATTCGGAAATGAATATTTATCAAGACTTGTAATTTCAAACAAAGAATTTTAGTTATGGCAGAAAAACACATTGTAGTACAAGGAGCTATGTGCAAATGCCAATTTGGGCAGGCTCCGGATAATCTTAAAGTGCTGAGTCACGAAAAAGAATATGCAAACGATAAAAGTGCAGCAAAAAAACTGATTGTCACTACTAAAGAAATTGGCGCTGCAACATTTGAAAAAAACACATTCGGAAATTGTACAAAAATGGGAAGCCCGCCTCCGCCGTGTAAAGTTATGGTGACCGAATGGCAGAACTTTTACGATAAAGTTCAGCTTAGCAATGGAGGTTATATCATTTTGGAAGATAGCAAGGCAGTATGTGCTATTGCCGGAACTCCATGTATAGAAATTATAGATCACGGACAAAGAGCAGAGGCAAGTCAGCAGAATTTTAAAAATGCAGATCAGGATGTGCAGCAGCAGATCAATCCGTTGATGAATTCGGAGGATATGTTTACAGAAGAACCTACTCATGAAGGCTTTGAATCAGGACAAATTGTAGCACAGGAAGAATCTTTAAAAATATAAAGAATGTCTAAAGGAATTAAAAAAATAAAGTTTGTACCTCAACCCAATGAAGCAGATAACTCTAATTCAAGAGTTAGCGTGGATAAATGGGTAATCGTTCCTGCTAATAAAAAAGCACATTTTTATATAAAAGAATGGCATAAAGATACTACTGAAGCTCAAAAGAAAGGGAAACTATACTGGATGGTTCTTGATAGGGACAGGAAAAAAATAATTGAGCGAATTGAGTGTATGACAGACAAGTATTTTTCCTATAAAATACCTAAACATCTATGCGGATATCCTTATTATGTTGAAGCAAGTATGACTGGGAAGCCTGATGTCAATTTTACAGGCCTTTTTCTTTTTGCACAATGTCCGCCATTAATTGTTTCGAGCACATGGAGCAGAACGAGAGGTGGAAAAAACATTAAAAATACAGATGATAATAACTTTGGATTTTGTTATGGTGAAGAAATACATTTTCATGCAGATACAGAAGGAATCAATGGTGAGGTAGTTATCGTTGAGGTTTATAATGAGATGTGGGATGGTGATTATAAAATGAGAACACTTTATAATGTAACTGTTACCGACGGTCAAATCAATCTAAAAATTCCTAATACATCAGAATGGAAATCTTCCATTAAATTTATTCAGAGTAATGAAGAATTTTATGTAAAGATTAAAAAAAAGAATGGCGCTTATCTAAAAGATAAAAACGGAAATGTTGAACATGGTAAGTATCTTAATATTAAAAATGAACTCAAAGTAGTAAATAAAACAAAACCATCGAACCAGTCGACTATTTTGGTAGGTAATACAGATAAGAATCATCAAGGTGTAGGATTATGTAAATTCAAACAAATTATTATTACAGATGATAAAAGTGTTACGGTTTTTGAAGAAGGAAAAACAAAATTAAAAAGAAAAGCACAGACTTCTTATAACGAGATAGTAGAGCTGGTTTACTTTGATTTTAATAAAAATAATATTCGTGCCAATGATAGAAAAACATTAGATGTAATAGCAAGTAAATTAAAAAATAATAAGCATTCTAATGTTATTATAGAAGGTCATGCTGATGAACGTGGTCCTGGAGATTTTAATTTAAGACTGTCCCAAAACCGATCTGAAGCTGTAGCCCAATATCTCAAGCAGCAAGGTTTAAGCAATACCAAATTTCTTTCGCAGGGTTTAGGTGAAAATCAATTGATTTACAAAGGAGCAAATCTTACGGAAGCACAACATCAGGAAAATCGAAGAGCAAAAATCAGATTTTCAGTAATCGATCATGATGAATTGTCTTTGATTTACGAAGTTATTGCACCACCTTATGACTCTTCAAATAAGAAAAAAATTAATATACAGGTAAATAATTTTGAAAATAAAGGATGTATTGGTTCTCATGAGAAAAATATAAAAATTACAGATATCGGGCAGGTAAAGAATGGTAACGAGAAAGTAGAATCATACCCAGTTCCGAGTAAACAGTATGAAGTATATTCTGATTTGTCTAAACATAATTTACTTCCGATACAATATATTTGGCCTGCTTCCAGTACGCCTAATAAAGTGAATGTTGATATTCATTCGTGTACTTATTTTGCAAATAAAAAAATACCGACAGTTATTATCAGAACATATCCTGATATTAAATGGAGATTTGCTTTTTATGTGAATTTAAGCAACAGCTTAAGTATAAAATGGCAAAAACTGTCTCCTGAAAAACATAAAGAATTAAGAGGAAAAGCTCTGAAATTAGCAAATGAAGAAAAAGGAAAGTATAGTGAAGTTGATTTTGGTGTAGAATTAAAAGCTTCCTTTGATAAACAAAAAGATGGTTCATACGGTAGTAATCCTGAACTCACTGGAAAGTATAGCGATAAAATATCTAAATTATTTTCAACGATATCATCAATTAAAAAAATTGCTCAAGGAATTACTGGCGGAACGAAAGGTAATATTTCTAAAGGAATAGGACGTAAACTGCCTTTTGATATAAAACTAAATGCACCTGCAGTATATGTTGGAGCTGATTGGGAAGCAGATGTAAACAATACAAACAGTGAAATAGGGACTAAACTGAAATTCTTTTTAGAAACTAAACCATTGGTTGAGCTTGCGATTGTTTTTGATTTGCTAGGTTTAGCGGTTCAGGCGGGTGTTGCTGCAGCAACTGCAGGAACAGGAAATGCTTTGGCGCTTGAAATCTTCAATATGGTGAGAGATTGGGCTCAAAAAGGATATGAATCTGAAAGAGTTGAAATTAAATTTAAAATGTACATTGATTTAGAAGTTAGAGGGAAAGTTGATGGTTCAGTAGATGTTACTTACAGTACAGTCAAAGATGGGACAGGAATTGATTTTGCTTTAACCTCCAATATAACCGTAGAACTGAAATCAGGATTAGAACTAAAAGGAATGTACGTGGTAATAGGAACTACTAAAAAACCTGAACTCGAAGGTCATATGGAAGGTAAATTGTCTGCAGGAGCTTCAATGGGTATTACTTCAGGCCATAAATTACAATATGATTCTCTGCGCGGAATTTATTATATCCCGAGTTTAAGTATAGATCCCTGTGTAGGGACAGTGGTTATCATGGTAAAAGCAGGTTTTACTTATAAGAAAGTTAGTAAAGATTGGACTCCCGTAAATTACAACCGAACAAGAACGTTTTTTGACGGGTTTGATATAATGGAAAAGTTAGCTAAAATAACAGGTAGTGAAAATAAATTATTGCTTTGGGAAAAAAAGAAAAAGTAAATTAATTACTCTTTTCTTATTAATTGTTTTTTTAACGTCGTGTACTGAGACTAAGATAGAATTAGCCAGTATTAATTATCCGGTAAAAAATATTCTTTTATTAGAAGATAATGACTTTGAAGTTGATAAAAGTAGATATAATGCCGGAGTAGTGACCTATAAAATTAAAGATATGAATCCTTATCAGTTTTTTGGTGAAGATTTTGATGGTGAAATTACGTCAAATTCGGCTGAGTATTCAGGGAAGAATTTTCTTCAGTTCATGGGTGATAAACAAGATATTAATGGCTTTCAGATTCATATTTATACCCAGAATGAAAGTCAAAAGCTTTTAAAAACGTTATTGAAAAATTTAGGTAAACCAAGTTTTGAAGATGATAAAGGATTTGAAAAGTATTTGATTTGGGAAAATTCAGATAAAATTTATATTTTAAATCAGGGATTTGAAGCAGTGATACAAAACAAAAAAACAATTGAATCTGATTTGTTATGTTTAAAAACTAGCAATTTAACCGATGTAGCGATAGGTGCGACATCGAATACAAAATATTCAGATTATTTAGAATATAGACTCATGAACAAAAAAAATGTTAAAATATATCCATTCACAAAATATATAGAAGAAGTAAACTAAGAATTTATTACATGAAAAAAATAATTTTAAGTCAAATAGTTTTGAGCTTTGTTTTAATGAACTGTCAGGAAAAAGCTCTTGAAAAACCAAATTCAACAGTAAATGTGACGAGTAATAATATTGCAAAAAGTAATAATTCAAAATTAGATTTCAAAGAGCTGAAATTTGGTTCGAATATAGAAGAAGTTTTAAAAGGAATAGGATTGACCGTTAATGACAATGCCTTAGATGATTACAATGTTTCAGGTGATTATGAAGAATTTCAATTTCCAAAAAACAAGAAATTAAACCTTTCAATAGCAGGAAATGCAATATCAGATTCAGATAATATTTCGTTTTTTTATTTTAAAGAAAACAAGAAAATCTGGTGCTACGAAATGGAATTGATTAATCATAAAGACAGTGATAAAATCATTAGTTCTATCACAAAATCAATGGGTTCTAAACCAGCATTTTTTGAAAAAAATGTCAATACAAAAGAAAGACCTATTTTTCTTGATGAAAACGGGGATCCAAAGACAGACCATATAGAAGAAACGAAGGAAGTTTGGGAGGATTCTAAAAATAAAGTCACTTATTTTTTCATTAATACAGTAAATCATTCTAAAAATGATGGAAAACTTAAAATATATGTTTTAGATAAGTCATCGCCAAAATATAAAGAATGGGTGTCATATAGAAGTTTTGACATGTTTTATAATAAATAATCCTAAAAATGATTCATCAACCTTATTATACAATAGATTTTACGGCAGTCAATTGCAGATTTGAAGTGCTGATTAATGATATTCCCGTTATTTCACTTGAAACGGAAGGGCAGATGTCTCCTAATGTTCCTATAAATTTTGGAATTTTTAGCCCGGGAAAACAAAATGTAGTCATTAATCTGTTTCCTGTTTCTGGACAAAACATAATTGATGATAAAACTAAGTTCGAATATGTCATAAAATTATTTAATGTTCAGGGCGAAACTTTTACTCATGTAAAAGATTGTGTAACTAACAAAATACAAATCAGTCAAAAAGTATCTGATTTTAAACATTCATCTTCCTTTGAAGCGGATATTTCTTATGAAATGAGCACTTTGGAATATAGTAAAGACTTATCTTTAGATTTAAAGAATAATATTTCTGTAATCACTGAAAAGCTAGATTTAATCTACAAAAAAATAAGCGATTGTTTTGCAAATAAGCAATATGAATCTTTGTTTGAAATGATAAAAAATCGTGAAAAAAATATGGCAAGTGCAATGTATTTGAGCGATGCAGATGCAAATGCGAGAATAAATAGTTTAATAACAGATTCCCAAAATGGTTTTTCGCCTATGCCTCTCAGTCATGATAAAGTTTTAAAAATATATGGTAACGGAAAACTGGCAACGTACAAAAAAAACAACGGAGAGCCTGCTTTTTTCCTATTTAACCCAAACACTGGTGAAGAGCTTATGTTAGAGCTTATGTTTCATATCCCAAATGGGAAAGCTGAATTTGAAGTTATATGAAGTCAATCTTTTTAAAGGTATTTAAAAAGCTTAAATAAATTTTATTTAAGCTTTTTTAGATTTACGTATTAATGCCAAAGTATTCCCAACCATTTGAAAATAATCCATTTTTAATATTAATATTAGAATACAAATAGTTTACTTTTCATTAGGATAAATTATTTCTAAACTAAAGATATCTATTTTTGAAGTAAAAAATAACAAAAGAAATTATTGCTATTTTTATATCTTAAAACACAAATAATATCATGCACAGTCTTTTACCTTTTCTGTTAGCAATGGTTGCGGTCATCGTTGTTTTAAACATGTTTGCTGCCAAACTCAAAATTGCTTACCCTATTTTATTGGTTGTTGGAGGTTTGATTATCAGTTTCATTCCGGGATTACCTGTCATAAAAATTGATCCGGATCTTATCTTTTTTATATTTCTTCCACCGTTATTATGTGACGCAGCCTGGAATATTTCTTTTAAAGAAATGATGAAATGGTGGCGTATTATCGGGAGTTTTGCTTTTTTGGTCGTATTTTTTACCGCTTTATCAGTGGCATTAATTACCAATTATTTTATACCAGGATTTACAATTGCTTTAGGTTTTTTACTTGGTGGAATTGTTTCTCCACCAGATGCGGTAAGTACAGGTGCGATTACTAAATTTGTCAAAATTCCAAAATCTACCTCTACCATTCTTGAAGGCGAAAGTTTGTTGAATGACGCCTCATCATTGATCATTTTCCGATTCGCTTTGATTGCGGTTGGAACGGGTCAGTTCATTTGGATGGACGCTACGATGAGTTTCTTTTGGATGGTCATTGGCGGCGTTGTTATTGGTTTGCTTTTGGGATGGATTTTTGTAAAAGCACACAAACTTCTTCCAACGGATGCACCTTCTGATATTGCATTGACGATCATTGAACCTTATTTGATGTATTGGATTGCAGAGCAGTTTCACAGTTCGGGCGTTTTGGCGGTTGTTGCAGGCGGACTCTTTATGTCGGCAAGACGATTAAAATTCTTAAACAGTACAAGCCGGATCCATGCCTACAGTGTTTGGGAAAGTCTTATTTTTATTCTGAATGGTGTAGTTTTCCTCATCATTGGATTAGAACTTCCTGAAATTGTAGATGGACTTAAGGAAGATCAAATTCCGTTGGAAACAGCTATTGGCTACGGTGTTTTAGTAACAGGAATTCTCATCGCTGCAAGAATGATTAGCTCTTATGCTGCATTAATTTCTACGATGATTTTTCGTCCAAGTGTACAACCTCATGCATCTTCAAGAACACGTCGTTGGATGATGCCACTTTTATTAGGCTGGACAGGAATGCGGGGTGTGGTTTCGTTGGCGGCGGCATTGGCAATTCCCGTGACTTTAGATAATGGTGAAGCTTTTCCGCATAGAAATTTAATTCTCTTTATTACTTTTGTTGTGATTTTACTTACCCTTTTAGTTCAGGGTCTTACGCTTCCTTATTTTATCAAACGTACTCGGTTTTTTGATGATGTTTTCAAAGAAGAATCTGAAGAATTAACGAAACAAAAATTAAAAAAAGATTTGAAACAACATGTTTATCATTTTCTTAAAACCAAGTATGAAAAAGAATTGAAAGACCATGCAGGTTTAGAGATTTTTCTTAGACATTGGGAAGAACGTGCAAAAGCCGCCGACGACAGTTGGATGAATGAGAAAACAAAACTTATCTTTATAGAAATGCTCGAAACCCAGCGTGAATATCTTTCAGAGCTTAATAAAGACCCGAAAATTAATGAAGAAATAATCCGTCAGCAATTATTCCAAATCGATCTTGAAGAAGAGCGATTAAGGATGATTTAATTCTAAAAATTATCTCGATGTCACAGAACAATAAAATTTTAAAGAAAATAGGAGCAGAATTTTTAATGGGTATTTTTGGTGCTTTAGGAACTCATGTTGAGACAAAAGTTGGGTTAGGTGTTTTTTTATTAATTGTAGGTTTAGGAATTTTATTAAGTCCAAAAACCCAAGACATAGATTATTTTTCACAATGCTTGGTTGGAGTAATATTAATTGTGATGGCATTAATTTTATTTATTTGGAGAATTAAACAACTTAAAAAAAAAATGAAAATACTGAATGAAGTAATTTTAAATTGATTAAAAAAGAGCACCGAAAAAATTCGATGCTCACACAAATTAATTATAAAACTGAAGTATATTTTATTTCTCCCAAATCTTTTCGATCTCTTCCAAAGATTTGCCTTTGGTCTCAGGAACCCATTTCCAAACAAAAACTAACGATAATACACTCATCACGCCGTAAAATCCATACGTGAAAGCTCCGCTGAATTCCATCATAAAAGGATAAGTGGAAGATATTAAATAATTGGCTGCCCATTGAGCGGCAACAGCAATTGCAATCGCACTTCCTCTTATTTTATTAGGGAAAATTTCTGAAATTAAAACCCAGCAAATCGGTCCCCAAGACATCATAAATGAAGCCGTGTAAAGGATAATAAACACCAAAGTGGCAATCCCGATAATTTGATAATAAGATAAGATCGCAATCGCAAACATTCCAATCGCCATCCCAACTGAACCGACAATCAATAAAGGTTTTCTTCCCCACTTATCCACCGTGAAGATTGCAATAACCGTAAATATAACATTCACCAATCCCATCACAACGGTTTGTAGCATCGAAGAATCTTTATGAACGCCCATACTTTCGAAAATTCTTGGCGCATAATACAAAGCCACATTTATTCCTACAAATTGTTGGAAAACAGAAAGTAAAATTCCAATGACAATGACGGTTTTTCCAAAGGCAAAAATCTCACTTTTTTGCTCAACGACGGTGCTTTTTATTTCAGAGAAAATTTCTTTTCCACGGGCTTCTCCGTTTATTTTGGTTAAAATTTTAAGAGCCTCCGCATCTTTATTAATAAAAGTTAGATAACGTGGCGTTTCAGGAACGAAAAATAATAGAATTCCAAATAGGGCAGAAGGAATTGTCAGTGATAAAAACATATATCGCCATCCGATTTCGTTAATCCATTCTACGGTTTGCCCGCTTGCGATTCCCCAGTTTACAAAATAAACGACCAGCATTCCAAAAATAATGGCAAACTGATTTAAAGAAACCAATTTTCCACGTATTTCAGCAGGTGCAATTTCGCCAATATACATCGGACAAACCGCTGAAGCTAATCCTACACCAATTCCACCGATAATTCTATAGAAATTAAAAGCCAGCAAAACACCCATTGAATGTTCGCCGTGTTTGAAGAATAAAAATTCAGGATAGGCCGCTCCCAAAGCACTGATGAAGAACAAAAATGCAGAAAGCATCAATGATCTTTTTCTTCCCAGTTTCGTAGAGATCATCCCGGAAATTGCACCACCGATGATACATCCGATCAATGCGCTCGAAATGGTTGCTCCGTGCGCCAATGAACTCAATCCCAAAGGAATGATCAGATATTCCTGAATCGATTTTTCGGCTCCGGAAATCACTGCGGTGTCGTATCCAAACAAAAGTCCTCCCAAAGTGGCGACCAATGTGAGTACGGTAACGTACAGCATATTGATCTGCGCCTTTGTTCCTGAAGAATAGTTAGGACCAGAATCTATTATTTGCATAGTTTGATTTAGTTTTAATTGTTAAAATATATTTAAACACGAATTGCATAAATATCCTTTCACTAATTACACAAATCGTTCACCGTGTTATTCGTGAAAATATTCGTGCAATCTGTGTTTAAAAAATTATAAATATTGATTAATTAAGCTCTCCAGATATTCCTGTTTTCCACTTTCTCTACCTACTTCTCCCAAACCTTGAGCATAAGTTGCAAGATCTGTTAAAGAAAGATTTCCGTCTTCAAAATCCTTTCCTTTTCCACTGTCGAAAGAAGAATATCTATTGGTTCTGATCTCTGAATATTTTGATTTTTCTAAAATTTTATCAGCAGCTAAGAATGACCTCGCAAAATTGTCCATTCCGCTGATGTGAGCGATGAAAATATCCTCTAGATCTGTAGAATTTCTTCTGATCTTAGCATCGAAATTCACACCTCCACCTTGGAAACCTCCAGCCTGAATAATCACCAACATCGCCTGAGTCATTTCATATAGATCAACCGGGAACTGATCTGTATCCCAACCGTTTTGGTAATCCCCTCTGTTCGCATCGATGCTTCCCAAAACATTATTATCAGCAGCAACTTGCAGTTCGTGCTCAAAAGTATGCTGTGCTAAAGTCGCGTGATTTACCTCAAGATTTAATTTAAAATCATTCAATAGATCGTACTGACGAAGGAAATTCAAACAAGTTGCCGCATCGAAGTCATATTGGTGTTTTGTAGGTTCCATTGGTTTTGGCTCGATGAAGAAGGTTCCTTTAAAACCTTGAGCTCTTGCATAGTCTTTCGCCAAATGTAAAAATTTCGCCATATGTTCCTGTTCACGTTTCATATTGGTGTTCAGTAAAGACATATAACCTTCACGACCGCCCCAGAAAACATAATTTTCTCCGCCTAATTTGATCGTTGCATCCAATGCATTTTTTACCTGCCCGCCTGCGTAAGCCAAAACATCAAATGAAGGATTGGTTGCTGCCCCGTTCATAAATCTTGGGTTTGAGAAACAGTTGGAAGTTCCCCAAAGTAATTTTACGCCAGAAGCTGCTTGTTTTTCTTTGGCGTAATCAGTGATGAATTCTAATCTTTTTGTAGATCCTGTAAAATTATCTGCCTCGTCGATCAAATCATAATCGTGGAAACAGTAATAAGGAACGCCCAGTTTTGTGAAAAATTCAAATGCGGCATCCATTTTTTCTGTGGCTCTTTGCTTTGCATCAGAAGCGGTCAACCAGTCAAATTGCTGAGTTCCTGCTCCGAACGGATCTCCACCAGTTGCACAGAATGTATGCCAATAAGCTGAGGCAAATTTGAAATATTCTTTCATCGTTTTGCCACGAACCACCAAATTCTCATCATAAAATTTGAACGCTAACGGGTTGTCTGATTCTCTTCCCTCAAACTTGATTTTTTCTATTCCTTTGAAATATTCTTTGTTTCCTAATGTAACTGACATATTATATATTTTAAATTTTATTGATCTTTTTAATTTATTATTGAGTTTTTATTTGGGCAGCTTTTTCGCCTTCCACTCCCAATCTTTTGTTCGTCGTTCCTCCTCGCAAAAGGATTTCCGTTCAAATCGAGGAACGAGATTCATCGATTCAGATAAAGAAATAAACAAACATTAGATAAGTCGGGCTGCGAGTTTGTCATCGTTTAAAATGAATCGCTAACAATTGAATGTAAAGCTAAAAGCCAATTGCCATTCGCTAATAGCTAGTAATTACTTGCTCCAGTTTTGTTTTCCACTTCGCATAGCTTTCCTTGTACTGATTCATATTTTTAAAATCAGGAATATAAGTTGTGGTAATATCTTTTTCTGTTAAAATATCGTTTAGCGTATCAAATGCTCCGGCTCCGATCGCTGCTGCTCTTGCCGCTCCTGTTGAACCTGTTGTATCAAAAATTCTAATTTCAGTATCCAGCAAAGATGCAATCGATTGCGCAAATAAGGAAGAGCGAAATAAATTGTCTCCTCCAGCTTTAATGATTCCTTTTTGAAGACCATCATTCATAAGAATTTCAGTTCCATAAACGAAAGAGTAGGCAATTCCTTCCAATCCGGCTCTGAAAAGATGAACGCTTTTGTGACGGTTAAAATTTACATTGTAAGTAGAAGAACCAATGTCTTTATTTTTTAAAACTCTTTCGGCTCCATTTCCAAAAGGTAAAACGATAATTCCGTCCGACCCGATTGGAATTTGTGATGCCAAATCATTCAGTTCCTGATAAGAATGTCTTTTCTGGTCAACCTGATGTCTCAACCAGCTGTACTGAATTCCTGCCCCATTTAAGCAAAGCATTTTCCCAATTCTTGGCTTTTCCTGAGTATGATTGATGTGTGCAAAATTATTAACTCGCACAGATTCTTTCGAATGAACGTTATCTGTTACACCGTAAACTACTCCGGAAGTTCCACCCGTTGTGGCAATTTCTCCGGGATTCATGACATTTAAAGACAAAGCATTATTTGGCTGGTCTCCCGCTCTGTACAAAATAGGAATTCCTTCCGGTAAACCGCTTTCTTCAGCTCCCTGTTTTGAAACTACACATTGCTTCGTAAAATTATCAACCACTTTTGAAACCAATGATTCATCTATTCCCCAATGATTTAACAATGTTTTTGAAGGCTGATGTTTCTGGAAATCCCAAAGAACGCCTTCTGAAAGTCCAGTGACGGTTGTTGTTGCTTCACCGCTTAATTTCAATGCAATAAAATCTCCGGGAAGCATAAATTTCCAGATCTTTTCATACACTTCGGGCTCGTTCTCTTTTACCCATTTTAATTTTGAAGCAGTGAAATTTCCCGGTGAATTTAGGAGTTTATCCATACAGATTTTTTCACCCAGATCATTGAAAGCTT
The DNA here is from genome assembly GCF_900143185.1 of Chryseobacterium scophthalmum. NCBI lineage: Bacteria > Pseudomonadati > Bacteroidota > Flavobacteriia > Flavobacteriales > Weeksellaceae > Chryseobacterium > Chryseobacterium scophthalmum. The sequence continues at coordinate 77,334 of NZ_FSRQ01000006.1, forward strand.
GGTTGCCAGTTTCTACAGCACGACTGTCGCACCAAATAATTGATGGACGAAGAACCTGTTTATCTTTTCCCACCAAAACCAATCCGTGCATTTGGTAAGAAATACCTATTCCTTTGATCTCGTTTTTATCGATGTGGCTTTCAGCAATTACTTTTTGAGTTAAAATTCTGAGATTTTGCCACCATTGTTCCGGATTTTGTTCTGCCCAACCGATCTTTGGAGAATCAATGGACATTTCTGTTTCCGGATATTTTGCATGAGCGATCACTTTGCCCTGTTCATCTACGATAGAAGCCTTTATCGATGAGCTTCCAACATCATATCCTATAAACTTCATTAATGAATTAATAATTGTTAACCTTTAAATGTAATAATTTTATGCAATACTCAATTATTTTTTAAGAATATGTGAATTTGAATCAGCGAATTTTATCTTAAGTCTTTATTTTCAGTCTTTTAGGAATATTTTAAATTTGTGCTGTTTGGTTTTAAACTTAAATAACCTTGGTTGTGAAAAAAAGATTTTCCCCAAAAACAGTCTTTAAAATGCAATTTTGAGTAATCGATTGCGCAAACACGTAATTTTAAATTAAAATAGAGAAATTTGCTCCAAAAATTATATTTTTGAATATGAACAATAGAAATCGTGGAAAAAACACTGGCGACGATACCTTATTTTCTTCACAAAAGCAGATAGATAAACTGAAATTAGCTGTTCAGGATATGAAATATTTGCTGAGTCGAAATTATGCAGAAAAAGCTTCCTCAGAATTAGTTGGGAATAATTACCGACTGAAAGCCCGACAAATTCAGGCTTTGCGTGGAGCTTCTTCTGAAGATCAGATTCAGAACAGAAAAAATAAAGAACTTCAAATTTTAGATCTAAAAGATAAAACGATTTACCTTGATGGCTTTAATGTATTAATTTTATTGGAAAGTTTACTTTCTAAAGCTTATATTTTTGAAGGAATCGACGGTTGCTTTCGTGATCTTTCCGGTGTTCATGGAACTTACAAAAGAGTCGATCAAACACAAAAAGCGATTGAATTGGTTGCTACATTTTTTCAGAAATCTCAGGTACAAAAGCTAATCTGGATTTTTGATAAACCTGTTTCAAACAGCGGCAGAATTAAAGAAATAATTTTAGATTTTGCTCAAGAAAATAATTTTGATTGGAATGTTGAACTGGAGTTTAATCCAGATAGATTTTTAGTTGAAAATGCAGAAATAATTGTTTCTTCTGATGCCTGGATCTTAGATCATTCTAAAAATTGGTTTAATCTTGTTAAATATTTGATCAACGAAGAAAAATTGTCTGTTAATCTTGTGAAAATGTTTTAATCATGAACTTATTTGAAGACTATATTCCATTATTTTCAAAAAACTGGAAAGAAAAATATCAGGGAATTTTAGCTGAAGAACATCTTAAAAATTTGAGTCTGAATATTCAAAAATTTAAAGACAAAACTTTAGATTTCAATCTTCCATTTTTTAACGAGGAAATTAAAATTGATCGTGATGAAAGTTTCAATTTATTTACTCATATTTTAGACTCTGAAAATTCAGATGAAATGAAAGTAAAACAATTGGAAGAAATTCCTTTTGAACATTGGTTGAATATTTTAGGACAAAGACTAACCTCAGCAAGTCTACGTGATGAAAACGCAATTCCTCCTTTGAAAAGTTTGTTGATAGAAGCTTGTGAAAAATCTTTCAATCAGGAAATTACCATTGCGCAAAGAGCTTGGGAAAAGCATGTCGGAAGAATGGAAGATCAATTTTGGGGCGAAGTAAAAGGAAATAATCAGCAGAAACGACAAATCGTTATGGAGAAAATTAATTTCATTTTAGACCATAAAACATGGTGGAATGTTTTCTTTCATTACAAGCACGAATTGGTTTTTGAAGTAAGAGAAAAAGACGGTCACGGAATTCGTTGGAGCCACGGCGGAAAAAATCTGATTGGTTTTTTGGAAGGTTTTATAAATGAATCATTTGATACGTAAAAAGATTGCGTAGTAACAAAGTAATTTTGACCAAACTTTAGCTTTAAATTTTTTTATAAAGACAGATGAAAAACATTTACAATAAAGGAATTTTCAGAAGCTTCGAATATGGTAAGATTGGGCCTTATTTGAAAAAGCATGGAAATAAAAAATGGAGGAAAACGGAAAGATCTGAAATCGAAGACCAGCTTAGTGAAACCACTAAATTTTTAAAGCAAAGAAAGAAAAGACGAAAATTAATCTGGGTTAAAATTACAAGAGAAATCAACGGAACAACTGATTCTGATTACAGAAGTTTCTATTCTGAAAAAGCCTTCAAAAGCTCGATCAACAGAGCACATGTAACGAGATATTTTTTAATAAATAATAAAACAAACAAAAAATGAACACATTTATCGATATTGGCATCAATCTGACCAATAAACAATTTTACAATGAGGAAGAAAAAATCATTAACCGAGCTCTCGACAATGGAGTTGAACAAATGATCCTTACAGGAACGAGCGTCCGGGGAAGCAAAGAATCGGCAGAAATCGCAGAAGATTATCCTGAAATTTTATTTTCTACAGCAGGAATTCATCCTCACGATGCAAAATCTTTCAACAATGAAAGTATTAATGAATTAAGAAAATTATTGAAACAAGATCATGTAGTTTCAGTTGGAGAATGTGGACTGGATTTTGACAGAGATTTTTCACCAAGACCCATTCAGGAAAAATGTTATCGCGCTCAACTAGAATTATCAATTGAAATTAACAAACCTCTTTTTCTCCATGAAAGAGTAGCTTTCAAAAGATTCAACGAAATCACAGACGAATATTTATCAAAACTTCCAAAAGCAGTTGTTCATTGTTTTACGGGAACTTTAGAAGAAGCAAAAACTTATCTGGATAAAGGATTTTATTTAGGATTTACCGGAGCCATAAGTGATGCGAACAGATTTAAACATTTGGAAGAAGTCATCAAATATGTTCCACTCGACAGAATGATGATTGAAACCGATGCACCTTTTATGCTTCCGAAAAATATGCCGAGAATGCAAAACCGAAGAAACGAACCTTCATTTTTGCCTTATGTAGCACAGACTATCGCGCATCTCAAAAAAACAAATATCTCTGAAGTTGCCGATGAAACTACAGAAGTCGCCAGAAATTTTTTCAGGATATAAAAAAGAGCTCTACTCACAAAGTAAAGCTCTTTTTATTTATAACAATTGATTTTTATTAAATCACTTTCAAAGCTGCTTCTAAAGCCAATTCAATCATTGGTTTCAAAGCTTTTTCTCTTTCGTCAGCAGAAATAAATTCTTTAGTTGGGATAATATCAGAAACTGTAAGAATAGTCGCAGCATTTTTACCTAAATGTTTTGCATTGGCAAACAATCCGAAAGCTTCCATTTCTACTGCAGGACAATTGTATTTTGTAGCAATTGCCGGAGTTGCAGGATCTTTTCTGTAAAAAATATCACTGCTGTGAATGTTGGTAGCTCTTGCTTTTAATCCTAATTCTTCAGCCGTTTCGTTGATGATATCAAAAATATTTCCTTGATGAGAAAAGATCTCTTCTTCAAATCCCCAAGCATATTTTGCGTACGTACTTTCGCTGGCTGCGTTTTCTACATTAAGAATATCGAATAATTTCACATCACTCGAATATCCACCGCAAGTTCCGATTCTGATGATCGTATCAACTTCATATTCTGTGTACAGCTCGAAAGAATAAATTCCGATACTTGGGAAACCCATTCCACTTGCTCCTACAGAAATCTCTTTCCCTTTGTAAGTTCCAGTGTAGTAAAAAATTCCTCTTGTCTGGCTTACTAATTTTGCATTTTCAAGAAAATTTTCTGCGATATATTTTGCACGAAGCGGATCTCCCGGTTGCAAAACAACTTTGGCAATCTCTCCCTTTTTTGCACTGATGTGTACGCTCATATTTTTGTTTTAAATTTTTTACAAAGATAACAATTTGTGGATTGGGAACGGTAAAATGATATTATTCAGGAACTTTTCAAATTATGATATATAATCCTTTTTAAAGTTTAAAATACATTTTCACAATCTTTTTATTTTAACATTTCTTAACGGGTGGTTTTTATTTCTTATTTTTGACGGATTCAATTTTATACAATGAAATTATATAAATTTTCTTTATTGATGGTTGTTTTGGGTGGAACGGCTTGTGCTCAAACTCAGAAATTTACCATGGCGGAAGCTGTAAACGGGATGAGAACTAATCTTGCGGTAAAAAATATCTCGCAGTTTTCATGGTCAAGCGACAGCAAATCTTATATTCAGGCGGTAAAAGGCGGATATTTGACTACGGATATTAAAACGAATAAGCAGGATACTTTGATCTCATTATATCAGCTGAACAAAAATTTTGCAGATAAAAAGTTGAAAGGTCTTCCTCCTGTAAAATTTATCACCAATTCTGAAGCTTATCTTACGGCAAATAACCAAATGTATTGGTTGGAAAAATCGGGTAGTGATTGGAAAGTAAAACGTTCGGCAAATTTAGGAGATAATCCTTCGAATGTAAAAACGTTGGCAGATAATCAGACTTTGGTTTATACAAAAAACAATAACCTATTCATCAATAAAAACGGAAAAGAAGTTGCGATAACGAATGATTCTAACGAAAATATTCTGAACGGAGCTTCTAATGTTCACAGAAACGAATTTGGAATTGACACCGGAATTTTTCCTTCTCCCAATTCTGAAAATATAGCGTTTTACAGAATGGATCAGACAATGGTTGCAGATTATCCTGTAATTGACTGGTCTGTAACTCCTGCAGTTAATACCAATATTAAATATCCGATGGCTGGAAAAGCTTCTCATGAAGTGACATTGGGAGTTTATAATATTAAAAACCAGTCTACCACTTTCCTTAAAGTAGAAGGTGAAAAAGACCAATATTTAACAGCAGTTACCTGGAGCCCTGATTCTAAATTTATTTTCGTTGGGGTTTTAAACAGAGGTCAGAATCATTTAAAAATGAATAAATATGATGCTGTTACAGGAAATTTTATCAATACATTGTTTGAAGAAACGAGTGATAAATATGTTGAACCTCAACATCCGTTGACGTTTTTCCCTAATTCAAATACAGATTTTATCTGGCAAAGTCAGAGAACGGGTTATAATCATTTGTTCCACTACAGTTTAGAAAAAGGACTTATTGCTCAGATCACTAAAGGCGATTGGTTGGTTACCGATATTTTAGGGTTTAATGAAAATAAAAAAGAAATATATTATGTTTCTACTCAAGATAATCCTACCGAAAAACATCTGTATAGAATCAACTGGAATACGTTCAAAACCCAGAGAATGGACAACGCAGAAGGAGTTCATTCAGGAGTTTTGAGCAGCGACGGTAATTATTTATATGATACTTACAGCAATGCAACGACCCCTAGAGTTGCAGATATTCTTAACACCACGACGTTAAAGGCGACTAATCTTTTGAAATCGGACAACCCGTTAAAAAACTATGATCGTCCGGAAATTAAAAATATCAATCTGAAAGCTGATGACGGAACGATTTTGTATGGAAAAGTTATTCTTCCCACCAATTTTGACCCAAATAAAAAATATCCTGCTATTGTTTACTTGTACAACGGTCCACATTTACAGCTTGTGACCAACACTTTCCCTGCTTCAGGAAATCTTTGGTACGAATATATGGCTCAAAACGGATACGTTATTTTCACAATGGATGGAAGAGGTTCTTCAAACCGTGGGCTTAAATTTGAGCAGGCTGTTTTTAGAAACTTAGGAACGACAGAGATGGAAGATCAAATGAAAGGCGTTAATTATCTGAAGTCACTTCCTTATGTAGATTCCGAAAGAATGGGAATTCACGGATGGAGTTTTGGTGGATTTATGACAACAAGTTTTATGCTTCGCAAGCCTGATGTTTTCAAAGTTGGTGTTGCAGGTGGTCCTGTAATCGACTGGAGCATGTACGAGATTATGTACGGTGAAAGATATATGGATACTCCACAGGAAAATTCTCAAGGTTATGCTACTTCGAATCTATTGGATAAAGTTCAGAATTTACAAGGTAAATTATTGATGATCCATGGGGCACAGGATGATGTGGTAGTTTGGCAACATTCGATGAAATTTATCAAGTCTGCAGTGGATCACGGAGTTCAGATGGATTATTTTGTTTATCCGGGACATCCGCATAATGTGGTTGGGAAAGACAGAGTACATTTGATGCAAAAAGTGACCGATTATTTTGATTTGTATTTAAAGAAATAATAAAAACGAAATCCAGTCTTGAGAGGCTGGATTTTTTGTTTTAAATATCAATAGGAGCGGACTTTAGCCAAAATTTATTTTAATTAAAAATGCTTTGAAGATATAATATCTCGCTGATTTTGCAGATTACGCTGATTTATTTAATATTCTTAAAATCTGCTCAATCTGCAAAATCAGCGAGAATTTTTTTTAAATATTATTCAGGAATCCAAACACTCACATTTCCGGCAGGAACAGGAAAATCTCCCCAACCATCTTCTCGTATTTGTACTTTTTCCTGAGATCTTCCTAAAGCGTCATAAAAAGTTTTTCCAATATACTTTTCACCCATTTCCATAGGTTTTTCGTAATAATCTTTATTGCTCAAAACAACGGCGCAACCTTGATGTTCTTCATCACCTTCACGAACCCAGCCTAAACAATTGGAATCTTCAAAATAATCTCTTTGAATTCCGTATGCATTTTCTTTTCTGGCTTTTAAAAGTTCTTCAATGCCGTCTACTTTATCTAAAAATATTTCCTGCTCATTTCCTTCACGGTCTTTATCTTTATAATGAGCTCCAAACAAATCTGGATAAAAAACACAAGGATATCCTTTTTCTCTCAATAAAATAAGGGCATAAGCAAGAGGCTTGAACCAAGCTTCAACCGGAGCCTCCAAATCCTGTAAAGGTTGTGTATCATGATTATCAACTAAACTTACAGAATGCATCGGGTCAGCTTCTGTTAAAGTTTCAGACAGAATATTTCTTAGATCGTAGGAATTTCCTTCTTTGGATGCGGTATGAAAATTATTTTGAAGCGAACTGTCGAAAAGACTCATGCAACCTTCTGTAGCTTCAATATATTTTTGTAATAAATTCAATTGTCCGGGAGCCCAATATTCACCAACCGCAAAAATATTTTTTCCGGAATTGGAACGGAGCATTGTTAGCCATTCTTTATAAAAATCAAAAGAAATATGTTTTAAAGCATCCAGTCTTACACCATCAAAATCTGTTTCATCAAAATACCATTTTGCCCATTTATTCAGCTCTTCACGCACATGAGGGTTCCGGTGTTCGATGTCATTGAACATCAGATAATCGTAATTTCCTTTTTCATCATCAATCATTTCTTCCCAGTCATCACCATATTCAGATTTGATTTTATAAATATGTGAATCTTTTCCTTCGGCATAATCTACACCGCTGAAGCAGGTGAAATTCCATTCAAAATCTGAATATTTTTTTCCACGTCCCGGAAAAGTAAATTTTGTATAAGATTCTATTTCAATTTCTGAAGAAATGACTTTTTCACGGTTGTTTTCGTCAACTTTTACTGCTTTAAATTTTTCTAATTCATCTCCACCAGCTTTGTGTCCCAAAACAACATCTACAATAACCTCAATATTATTTTTCTTTAAGCTTTGAATGGCTTTCTTATAATCGTTTTTGGTTCCGTATTTTGTTGCAGTCGAATTTTTTTGGTCAAATTCTCCAAGGTCAAAAAGATCGTAAGCATCATATCCTACAGAATATCCGCCGTTTGTTCCTTTATAAGCCGGAGGAAACCATACTGATGTAATACCGAGTTCGGATAAATATTTTGCCTGTTTTTCTGCCTGCTTCCATAGTTTCCCATTTCCTTCTGTATACCAGTGGAAAAACTGAATCATGGTTTGGTTCATAGTTAATGTTTTAGATGAGATTATTTGTTGAAAATCAATATTTTAATTTTCAAACTCCTCAAACGGAATTTTAAGCTGTACTGAAACCTGCTTTTTTTCTTCGGTGTTGAGGTGTGACAATGATAGTCCCAATAATCGTACCGCTTTATCAAAAGGACGAAGCTCCCAAAGTTTTTTTGAAGTTGCAAAATACTGTTCAGGCGATGTGAAATATTCTTCCTTCGTAAAACTTCGGGTAAATAATGAAAAATCTTTATATTTTATTTTCAGGGTTAAAGATCTTCCGAGAATTTGATGTTTCTGTAAACGCTGATGAAGTTCCTGACTTAAATTTTCTAATTTTTCGTTGATCTGCTGTTCATCAAAAAGATCTTCGAAGAACGTACGTTCTACGGCAACACTTTTCTGGATGCGGTTAGGTTTTACCTCAGAATGATGAATTCCACGAACGACATTGTAATAATATTTCCCCGATTTGCCGAAAAGTCTCGTTAAATCTTCAAGAGATCTGTTTTTTAAATCTTTTCCTTTATAAATTGCGAGGCTAAACATTTTGTTGGCGGTTACTTTTCCAACGCCGTAAAACTTTTCAACAGGTAATTCTTCCAGAAATTTTTCTATTTTTTCGGGGTGAATAGTTTTTTGTCCGTTGGGTTTATTAATGTCTGAAGCAACTTTGGCTAAAAATTTATTGATTGAAATTCCTGCTGAAGCGGTTAAACCGGTTTCTTCAAATATTTTCTGACGGATTTCTTTGGCAATCTGATTTGCAGACTCAATTCCTTTTTTATTTTCGGTAACATCAAGATAGGCTTCGTCCAAAGAAAGTGGCTCTACCAAATCGGTGTATTCGTAGAAAATTTCACGGATTTTTCTGGAAATTTCTTTATAGCGTGCAAATCTAGGCGGAACGAAAATTAAATGTGGACATTTTTCTTTCGCAGTTTTACTGGGCATTGCAGAACGGACACCAAATTTCCTTGCTTCATAACTCGCTGCTGAAACAACACCACGATGACCACCGCCAACTGCAATTGCTTTTCCACGTAATTCAGGATTATCATACTGTTCCACAGAAGCATAAAATGCATCCATATCAACATGAATTATTTTGCGGAGCGGAAAAGAAAAATCCATATCACAAAGATATGGATTCTATAGTTTTTGTTAAAAAGTTCTGTGTTTAAGATTTAAAATTTAGCCTAAATTTTAACCTCAACTTTATTTTAAAAGTTTATCAATTGTTTTTTGTATTTCAGGATCTTCAGGAGAAATGGCGTAATATTTTGCAATGGCAGATTTTTGATCAATCACCATATATCGTGGGATCCAATTAAGGTCAATATAATTATTAAAATCATTTTTCCAGCCTGAAGCAAACCAGTAGTTTTCTTTTTCTTTCATATTAAATCTTTCAAGGCTGCTGTCAAATTTCTCTTTTGATCTTTCTAATGAAAAGAAAACGAAATCAATGTTCGGATTGTTTTTCTCCAGTTCTTCAGCTTTTGGCAAGGCTTGAAGGCAATCTCTGCACCAACCAGCCCAAAAATCGATAACTAAAACTTTTCCTTTATGTTGATTTAATATTTCCTGAACGCTGATGTTTTTACCATTTTCATCTTCCAGTTTCTGATTTAATGCTTCTTTTGAAAATTGAGTTTTAGAAACTTCAGGTGTTTTTTGCGCACATCCCAAAGTGAAAATACTCAACATCATAAAAGTTAACAGCTGTTTCATATGCAGATATTTATTTTTACAAATCTAAACATTGATCCGGAAATTAAAAATGAAATTGCATGAATTGGCTTAAATTTAAGAATTGAGATAATCTATAGTAAATGAAAAATCTGCAACTTTCGCCGCAGATTTTCTATTGTTTTTTACTTACATAATTCATAATCATTTGATTGAATTCTTCCTTTTTATCAATCACCACATTGATTGGCCAGTAATAGACCATATCTCTAAGATAGTCGAAAGTTTTCAGGCGTACATAATCTTTTTCGGTGGTTAGAATTAATTTGTATTCGCCCATTTTTTTGTATTCTTCGATGATATTTTTAATATCCGCATCAGTGAAATTATGATGATCTCTAAATTTCAAGTGCTTTACACGTTGCGAAAACTTTGCTAAATGTGCCAATAAAGGTTTCGGATTGGCAATTCCTGTGATCAAAAGAATGTCGTAATAATTCAGGTTATTATCCGGAAGCATTTTCTCTCTTGAATAAACATTTTCGTCATATCCAATCGATGAGAAAAATACTTTTTGACTGCGCTCCGGTTTTATTCTTGAAATATAATATTGCTTGGTTTCCTCGGTCAGTTCATCAGGACATTTGCTGACCATGATAATATCTGCTCTTTTTGCTCCAGCTCTAGATTCTCTTAAATCTCCAGCCGGAAGAAGATGATCTTTAAAGTAAGGATCATTAAAATCGGTCATCAAAATATTGAATCCTGCTTTGATGGCTCTGTGCTGCATTGCGTCATCAAGAATCAACACATCAAGATCCATATCATCGATTACTTTTTTTGCTCCGGGAACTCGGTCTTCAGAAACTGCGATTACAAAACGGTTTTTAAAACGCTCAAAAAGCTGCATCGCTTCATCACCCACAGTTTTGTAATTACTGTCGTAGTTGGTTACGTCGTATCCCTTCGTCAATCTGCCGTAACCTCTGGAAAGAACGCCTGTTCTGTAATGTTTTGATAAAGATTTTGCCAAATACATCACCATTGGTGATTTTCCGCTTCCGCCCACAGAAAGATTGCCGACATTAATAATCGGTGTCTTGAATTTCGTAGACTTAAAAATTCCCAGATCGTACATTGTGTTTCGGATGCCCGTAACCATGTGATAACCTAAGGAAAAAGGGTAGAGGTACCATCTTTTCATACGCTGACAAAAATAAGAATTTTAAAACCGTTAATTGATGTTTTTAATCAGTTTTCGAAATAAATTAACAATTTTTTTTGCCATCAAATTAAAGTATTTTTGCAGGAACGTTTAAGAAGTAAAACAAAGGACAATAATTTATCATTCCGTACATTTTATTTCTAAAATCTAATATTGATTTGCTTTGAGATATTTTATAGAATTTTCATACAACGGTAAAAATTACTTTGGTTATCAGATTCAGCCGAAAGATATTTCCGTACAGGAAGAATTAGAAAGAGCTCTTTCTACGATTTTAAGGGAAGAAATTAAAACAACAGGAGCGGGAAGAACAGATACCGGAGTTCACGCCAAGAAAATGTTTGCCCATTTTGAGACCGATCAGGTTTTGAGCGATCATCTTTCGCATAAATTGAATAGTTTTTTGCCTGCTGATATTTCAATAAAACGAATTTTTGAAGTTAGAAAGGATTTTCATGCCCGTTTTGACGCGACTTTCAGAACCTATGAATATTATATTTCTTTGGAAAAAAATCCGTTTACACAGGATTCGGCGTGGCAACATTGGAGAAAACCTTTAGACATTCATAAAATGAATGAAGCCTGCAAAATTCTTTTTGAATACGAAGATTTTACAAGTTTTGCAAAACTGCATACCGACAACAAAACCAATCTCTGCAAAATGTACAAAGCAGAGTGGGAACAAAACGGAACCGAATTGAAGTTTACAGTTTCTGCAAACCGTTTTCTGAGAAATATGGTAAGAGCGATTGTAGGAACAATGGTAGAAGTAGGTTCAGGAAAAATACAACCTGAAGATATTAGAAAAGTGATCGAAAATAAAAACCGAAATTCCGCGGGAACTTCTGCTCCGGCTCATGCGCTGTTTTTGGTGGATGTAGGCTATGAATTTGATTGATATTTAAACACAAATTTCACGAATATCAACACTAATTTTCACAAATAATTTTCGTGCTTTTGTGCTAATTTGTGAAAAATATTTGTGTAATTTGTGTTTAATTCAAAAAGCATATTAAAAAACTAAAAAACTATGATGTCAATAATTATTCTTGTGGGCGCATATCGTTATTATGCAGGTTTGGCCGAGAGATTTGGTAAAACAAAATGGCATTTCGGGCTTTTGGCGATCGGTATTTATTTAGGATTCCAGCTATTGTTTTTGTTTTCCTACGGAATGTATGTTGCTTTTACAGATCCGAATTCCTTGAATGACAATAATTACGCAGGTTTTTCTGGGATTAATATCATCAGTTGGCTATTTGCGATTGGCTGTGTTTACGGAGTGTACAGAATTCTTGAGAACAGATTCATAAAAGAAAATACTCAAAGTCCGGTTTTGGAAATTGAAGAAATAGGAAGTAAAGAGTTATAATAAATAATGGTGGGTCTGAAGTTTCAGAGTCACCATTTTAATTTTTAAAACGAATAACTATGGATGAAATCGACAAATTAGCTTTTGCCCTCAATCACTTTGCCGGACTTACAGAAGAGGATTTCAAATTATCTGAAAATTACTAGCTGCCAAAAACCTACAAAAAAGGAGATTTCTATAATCTTCGCGGCACAGTTTGTACCTATTTCGGGTTTATTATTGATGGCGTTTTCCGTTCTTACACAATTGAGGAAAAAACGGGCGAAGAGAAGAACGTTTTCTTGTATTCTGCGAATGGTTTTGTGGTTTCTTTTAAAAGTTTTATCAATCAGATTCCTTGCGATTATCATACACAAGCTTTAACAGATGCTTCCATTATATTTATTCGTTATACAGATTTACTGGCATTGTATCATCAGTCGCATCGATGGGAAAAATTCGGCAGACTTCTTGCGCAGGAGGCGTTTAATGTTACCATGTCGAGAATTGAAGGATTTATTTTAAAATCTCCCGAAGAACGATATTTAGATTTGATCAAACAGCATCCCGATATTTTTAATAATGTTCCGTTGTATCATATTTCCTCTTATTTAGGAATTCAGGGACCATCTTTGAGTAGAATTCGAAAAAGAATCTCAGGAAAATAAATTATTTTTTCCGAAGGTATATTTTATTTTTTAGGGCAGCTTTTTCCGTCTTCCACTCCCGCTTTTTTTCTGGTATTGCGAGCAAAATGAGGCAATCTTTGCAAAATTTCTCCGTCGCAATCCCAGAAAAAAGAGCTCCGTTCAAGCCGGGCTGCAGTGAAAGTACCAAAGTAAAAAGAACCAAGTAAAAAGTAAAAAGAATCAATTTAAAAATTCTGAAATATAAAAACCTCCAAACCTAAATTTCCTTAATCAAAATCAACTTTGTTGATCCCTTCAAAACAAAAAAATCTTAATTCACTTAATACCTTAATTTTTCTTAATGGTAAAAAATCTGTGAGAAAAACACTTTTCTAATAAAATTTAATTCAGTTGTTACGATTTTAACCAAGGTTAAAATTATCCTCATTTTATTCGCAGAACTTTGTCCCATAATTTAAAACCAACTAAAAATAAAAGTTATGAAAACAAAAACAATCGTATTAATTCATGGATTATTTGTGAACAATACAAGCTGGAAAGAATGGAAAACTTATTTCGAAGCAAAAGGCTACACAGTACATACACCTGCAAATCCTGGACATGAAGGAAATCCTGTTGATTTAAAGAAAAATATTCCATCAGATCTGAAAGATGTAGGTTTCGATGATGTGGTAAAATATTTATCAACATTTATCGACACACTTCCTGAAAAACCAATCATTATAGGGCATTCTTTCGGTGGATTGATGGTTCAGAAATTAATTGATATGGGAAAAGCTGTTGCTGGAGTAAGTATTGATGGCGCTCCTCCAAAAAATGTGATGGCTCCTTTTTCTACCGTGAAAATCGTTTGGCCTGTTGTAAATTTCTTCAAAGGAAATACAGCATTTTTAGGAACTAAAGAATGGTATCACAAAGCATTTTTTAATAATTATTCTAAAGAAGAAAGCGATAAGTTATATGAAGCTGTTGCTGCTCCGGAAAGCAGAAAGTTGGCAAGAGATCCGCTTTTTAAATCTTCAGCAAAATTAGATTTAAATAAACCACACGAGCCGTTATTATTTATTGCAGGTTCTAATGACCACATTTTTCCCGCAAAGTTTTCAAAGAAAATTGCAGATGCCTATAAAGACAAAAACAGTGTGGTAGATTTTAAAGAATTTGAGGGTAGAAGTCATTTTATTGCTGGTGAAAAAGGCTGGGAAGAAGTTGCTGGCTATATTTTAAACTGGCTTGAAAAACAATAATGTAAATATTTCAGAAATAAAACGATCTTGTATTTTCTCATACAATTTTACATACTTGTAAAGCCTGTAAAATTTTAAAGCCGTATTTTTGCAGAGAATTTTTTCAAAACAATTCTTTACGTCAATTTCAATAATGAAAAAACAAGATACTTGGGCAATTGTAAAAAGGCTTTTCTTCATTGGGATGAAGTTTCGTTCTTGGTTTATTTTTACCCTGATTATTTCCATCATATTATCGGTTGTTTCTACATACAGACCTTATCTTACAATGCAGATTGTAGATAATGACATCACGAAGCTTAAAGATAAAGCGCTCATGATGAAGCATATTTATGCTTTGGTTGGGTTGGTTTTTGCCGAAACGATTTTAAATTTCTTTTTAGTTTATTTTTCAAACTATATTTCGCAGAATGTTATCAGAGACATTCGTGAAAGGCTTTATAATAAGCTGATTTATTTCAGAACTGCTTTTTTTGACAAAACTCCGATCGGTCAGTTAGTGACAAGAGCTGTTGGTGATGTAGAAACTATTGCAACAGTTTATACAGATGGTTTTCTAATGGTTTTCGGAGATGTTTTAAGAATTGTCTTCGTTTTATTTATGATGTTTCAGGTTGATGTGCATCTGAGTTATATTTCTCTTGCCATTTTACCTTTAATGGTTGTGATTACAAGATTTTTCCAGAAAAGACTGAAGAAAGCTTTTGGTGATGAAAGAACCTGGACTTCTAATCAAAACTCTTTTGTGCAGGAAAGATTGGCGGGAATGCCGATTATTCAGGTGTTTAACAGACAGAAAGCAGAATTTAAAAAGTTTGATGATATTAATATCACTTTAAAAAGTGCTTTGTTGAGAACGGTTTTTATCTTCTCCTTGTTTTTTCCTGTTGTTGAATTGATTTCATCTCTTTTTATTGGTTTCGTTCTTTTCTATGGAGGTTATATTACCATCAGTGCAGGTGTTGTAATTGCATTTATTCAGTTTATTTCGATGTTGATTCGTCCTTTACGACAGATTGCAGACCGTTTCAATAATATTCAGCGTGGAATTGTTGGTGCAGAAAGAGTTTTAGGCGTGATGGATGAAGATTATGCAATGCCAAATACTGGAACTGTAAAAAAAGATCATTTCGACGGAAAAATAGAATTCAAAAATGTTCGTTTTGCTTATGACGAAAAACAGGAGGTTTTAAAAGGAATTGATTTTAAAGTTAATCCGGGAGAAACTGTGGCAATTGTCGGAGCAACCGGAGCCGGTAAATCTACGATTATCAGTTTAATTACAAGACTTTACGATATCAATTCGGGTGAAATTTACATTGATGATGTTGAGCTTAAAGATTACGAACTGTATAATCTGAGAAGTCATATCGGTGTGGTTTTACAGGATGTTTTCCTATTCCATGGAAGTATTTACGAAAATCTTGCATTTGGTGATGATGAAGTGACTTTAGAAAAAATAAAGGCCGGCGCAAAAGAAATTGAAGTTGATAACTTTATTGAAAGTCTTCCCGGAGGTTACGAATTTGTGGTGAGCGAAAGAGGTTCGTCTATTTCATTAGGACAAAGACAGCTTTTATCTTTCCTAAGAGCTTATTTATCAGATCCTAAAATCTTGATCTTGGATGAAGCTACTTCATCAATAGACCACGAAAGTGAAAAATTAATCCAGAGAGCGACCGAAAAAATTACTAAAAACAGAACATCAATTATCATTGCCCACAGACTTTCAACCATCGAGAAAGCCGATAAAATTATCGTGATGGAACATGGTAAAATCGTTGAAGAAGGTAAACATCTGGAGCTTTTAGATAAAAACGGATATTATTCTACTTTATATAAAGCGCAGCTGAGACACGAAGTTGAGGTAGAAGAAAAACAGAGTTTATAAACCGTAAGGAATTATTTCTAAATCTTTTTTCCAGCTTTCACCATATTTCTTGTTTAAATATTGTGCAACTTCCTGATTGTTCTTTTTTGCTTTTTCAGACATGAATGGAGTGATAACGCAGTTTTCATACACTACGTGTACTCCGTATTTTTCTTTGAAGCTATCATGGTTTCGTGACATGATTCCGAACTGCATAAAGTACTTTACTTTTTCATCTTTATTGGAAGTATTGTGATTTTCATTTCCCTTTTTAGTTTCTAAAATTACGGGCTCATATTGTTGTGCAGAAATTGACATTGAAGTCGCTGTAAAAATAATCAGAGAAACAGTTTTGAAGATTTTCATGGTGTTGTATTTCCCTTTTTGATGTTTAAAATTGCTTAAGGTTAAATTTTTTTCTGATTTCTGTGAAATTTTATTCATTAATAAAATTCTTTTTTAAACTTAATTTCGTTAATTGATTCAATAAGAATCAATTATGCAAACTGCGATTAAATCGCCATTTGTTAACATTGAGTTCACATTAAATTTACTTTTCATTAATAACTAAACAGTTAGGTATAGTTTTTGCAATTAAGATAAATCATTAAAAATTTACTAAACCCCATTGCTGGTTTAAATATATTTGCTAAATTTATTAAAAATTTAACCTTCTATTGAATTTTATAGGGGTTGATGATGAAAAAAATGATGATTTTCTAACTTAAAAACAAAATGTAAAGATGAATAATATTCAAGACGAATTTCAGGTCTTAAAAGATGAATTGAAAAAATTGAACATTGATGTTCAAAAAATTGTAAAAGTAGGCAACGGAAGTATGGATTTCCATGAAGTGTTTTACAAATCTCCAAGATATGAGGATGTGAAGACGGTTTATGTACAAAGACACACGATGGATAATTTGATTTCCAGATTTAAAGAATGCTATAGCTAAAAATATTAAAAGCGCCTCAGAAAATTTCTAAGGTGCTTTTTTTATGCTGAATTATTAGTGCATGTTTAAGTTTGATATTTATTTTCACCATTAAGAAATTTAAAATCATTTAACTTAAAAAAACTTAATAAAAATCAATCTATTGATTTCTTAAATTTATTTGGCTTAATTAACTAAAAATCTTAATGTTAAAAATAAGAATAAACAAAGTTTATTTAATTAAGAAATCGAAGATTCGACACAGTCAAAATTAAGAATGGTTATTGAAAAATTATTTACAAATTTAAACAGACTTTTAGAATCTATATCCTAAAGAAAAACCACTTCTGAAACCTGCCCAAGGTCCGTCTACTTTAATTCTGGCTCCATTTGCATTCGTTTCTACGGTGTAATCTACAAAAGGAACATCTAAGTTTTCAATTTCTTTTTTTAGCTGTGCCTGCATTTCGGGGGTAAGAACGATATCACTTGTCAGGCTGAAGTCTCCTTTTCCTGATCCGTAATGTGCTCCGGCAATCCAAAAATCCAAAACAAAACTATGCTGTTTATTAAGAAAAAACTGCGCACCCACCATCAAACCGCCACTGTTTCCATTAGCGTCTCCCAAACCTTTTAATGGAATTGGAATGGTTGTATTAAATGCAGTGTAATCATAAGTAAAATCAAAAGTATTGGTAGAAACTTTTGAATATCGGTAATAAGGTGCAAAATAAAATCCTTTTCCATACCCTTCACCAATGTAAAATCTCGGCTCTATGGTAAAGTTGGTTGCTTTTATTTTAAGATTTTGAAATCTTTTTTCATCCTCATCACTCAAAAAAGCATTCATAAACGGAACTTTACCTTCTGCAACGGTTCCGAAACCTACATTTACAGCAAACCAGCGGTTGATCGATCTTTCGTATGATAGATTAATATTTCTGAAAGCATATCCTGTAACATTGGTTTTAATAATATTCATTTTATCTTCCGGAATTGCCGATGCGGGTTCATAATTTACGATTTCCTGAGCTGTTGCTTCAGAAATAATGAGGTAGGAGATAATAAGAAATAGTTTTTTCATGGCTTTAAAATTTTAATTAAAAATAGATATAAAAGCGATCGTGTATGATGACAAATGAAAGAACGTAAGTTTATGAAAACATTAAATCAAAAACCGTTCTAAAATCTTAGAACGGTTGTAAATTTTATAAAAATAATTTTATTTCTTTATGAATTCTTATCTATTATAAGAGTTTGAAATAATATTAGTTAGATCTTACATTATATTTAAAAACTATTTTCTATTCTAAATGTAATATTTTTTTCACCAATGGTTCAAATACAATTCCTAATATCCAAATAATTACTGACCATATAATAAATAAAAATCGATTATTTCTTATGATTTCAAATATTCCAGATATACTTAAACCATATTGTTTTAGTAAACCTGTCTTAACTTTTAATTTGCCTTTTTCTTCAAGTAATAATATTCGATCTATTATTTCAATTTTTCTTCCTGTAGACATATGTAGTTTTAAAAAATTTTTATCTTCGAAAGCTTGTGCCTCATCAGCTCCTATCATTGCATCACGAGTGGTTATATTATTATTATGAGCTAAATTTAATAATTGTCCATTTGGTTCATGATATTCAAATTGGAAAGTGTATAAATGTCCAATAATAGATGATAAGTCAAATTTGTGATCACTAGGAATAGTTTTTGGCTTACCTCCTAAAATTTTGAATCGATTTGAAATAGCTTCAAATCCAAAATTCGTATTTCTCATATTCCAATGAATCCAATATTTATTGGAGTTTTTTTCTACAAATCGATAAAAATCGATTAGCATTTTTTTTTCTAAAGAATTGTATTGAGAATCAGTTAGGGTCGAGAGCGCATTCCCATCAATTTGTGCTTGAATATGAATTGAGAAAGTTATTATATCATTTGTACCCCTATCTTTAATACAAATTGATGTTATTCTAGGTGTTCTACCATCTAAATTGAAAAAAGATTCACAACTGTAATGAATTATTAATATTTTAGTTGTTGATTTTCTTAATATATCAATTTTTTCTTTTCCAATTTTTCTTTCTTCTAAACGGACTGATGAAATAATATTCATTTAATTTAAATGTATTAATTGCTGCTATAATAAATTAACTATTTCTTTATGAATTTAGTAGTTTCTTTTGTCGTTTTTGAACCTGAAACTTCAATGAAATAAGCAGCGGGTGGTAATTCTGAAACTTCAATTTTCCCGGATTTTACATCTGTGGTTTTAACCAGCTTTCCATCTAAGCCATAAATTTTAATTTTAGAATTTTTTGAAGTATTACCTTTTAATTGAATAAAATCCTGCGCCGGATTTGGATAAATGCTTAGTTTCTCTTTTAATTTTAAATCTGAAACTGCTAGAAAAGTTTCATTTAAAGCTTGTGCTATATTGGTGTTTTGCGGAGTTCCCTGAACAGTAATCACTGCATTGGTTGTACTTAGTAGTGGAGCTTTGTGCAGATTGTCATAATAGGCATATGTTGTATTGGCAATAGTTCCTACCGGAAAACCAAACACAGTAAGGTTGAAGTTCTGTATTGATTTTATCCTTAAAACATTTGGATACGTTTTCGTTCCGATGAGAAGAGTTCCGTAAGCGTCCGCTGAAATGGCAATGGTTCCCGAAAAATTTCCCGATCCTGCAGTTGCGCTGAATGTACCTGAAGCTGTATCGTTTTCAGAATAACCAAAAGCTGCAGGATAACCAATGAAAGTTCCGTTGTTGGTAGAAAAATTCAGCGTGGCATCCGGAGTTACCAATCCTGTAATTTCAAGTTTTGAAGCGGTTTGTTTGTAGTAAGATGTACTTCCGCCACCTGTCATTTTAATAGTCGATCCCGGAAAAGTAGAAATCTCTGTGGAACTTGGTGCAGAATAAGTTGCTGAAGATGCAGAGCCGGCTGTTAAACTTGTATTCGTAAAGGTTACATTATTACCTGTTGCAGAATTATCTACCGTTCCGTTGATATTAACATTGTTGACGATTTCACCGATAATAGGATCATTAAATGCTTTTGTAATCGTAGTTTGAGCAGATAAGAAACCTGTAGTGGAAATTAAAATAAGGAGAGTTTTTTTCATTTTTCACTTTTTATAAAGATAAATCATTTGTGAAATATTTTTCATAAATTTTTGATTACCAATAAAAAAAATCCACTCAAGTAATCTTAAGTGGACTTCTACTGTGCGTTAAACCGATATTTTAGTTACTTAAGATCATTTTACGATAAGCGTAAATATCTTCTATAGTCACTACGGTCATATTTCTTTTTTCTGCAAAATCTACAATTTCAGGAAGTCTTGCCATACTTCCGTCCTCGTTGGTCAATTCACAAAGAACAGAATCATCACCAAGGTTTGCCATTTTTACCAAATCTACACTTCCTTCTGTGTGACCTCTTCTTTCGAAAACTCCGTTTTTTCTGGCAATTAAAGGGAAAACGTGTCCCGGACTTGCAATGTGTTCTGCCAAAGCATTTTCGGCAATGGCTGCTCTGATTGTTGTAACACGGTCTTTCGCAGAAACACCAGATTCAACCCCTTCTTTGCTTCAATGGAAATGGTAAATGCTGTTTGATTTTTTGAATTGTTGGCTTCCACCATCGGACGAAGATTAAGATGTTTACTTTTCTCTTCCGAAATGCACAGACAAACGATTCCGCTGCATTCGCGAATTAAAAGTGCCATGTCTTTTTCTGTAATGGTGGAGGCGGGAAAGATGATGTCGCCTTCGTTTTCGCGGTTTTCATCATCTACTAAAAGGATGCCTTTTCCTTGTTGTAACTTTAGAAGTGCATTTTCTACACGTTCACTCGAAGTAGCTCCGAATTTTTCTAATAATTTTTCCATGTTATTTTAATTTTAAGTTAAAATACACTTCGGTACATGGAAATGAAATACAACACAACAAGTCTATCAAAATAGTCTTATTGATTGTTTCATTTTCTTCTCCCATCCAGACTGTAACTGTCGGTTTTGGAATTTCACCAAATCAGTCCTTTCGTAAAAAAGGAGTCGCGGACTGTAACCGCCGGTAGGGAATTGCACCCTGCCCCGAAGAAAACTTATGCTAAGTTTTACTGTATGTTTGTTTTAATTGTTCTTTAATTCATTAATTTTTTTGTTTAACGCACAGACTGTAAATTTCGGGAAGTTTTTTGAAATAGGGAAGAGGTTTTAATGAGAATTCACACCAACCGTATTAAAAATAAAATTCGTGTATTCGTGGCTATTTATCTTAGCTCCACAGATTGCACAGATTTTATTCTCAATTACCTGCTAAGATTTTTGTGGTTGATTGAAGTTTTGTGTTCAGCTTTTTTGCCACGAATGCACGAATTTTATTTAATATGCTATTTGCTATAATTCTTAATTTCACGCAAAGAAAAATAGAGAATTTTAAATATTGACCGTTTTTAAGGTATGCAAAGGTGTGAACCTAACAAAGAAATACAAGTATTTTGAATGGTGAGAATATTCTATGATTGTTTTTAATTCTTTGATTTTGTTAAAACTATGAATTTTAAAGAGCAGATTGTATTGCTTCTTTAAGAACTTCAATGTTGATACCATCCAGTTTTTTGAATTTTATGCAGTAGCTCGTGACGCTGGCTTTACCTATTTTTTCTCCAAATGTATTGGCTAAGTATTTTTTGTCTTCAATCCCCATAATATAAATGGAAATTCCTGTTGTATTGGCACTCAATCCGATTTTGTAAAAGTCTCGGGTTTTTCCATCAGCATATTTCATGAGATGAATTCCGTAGCCAATATTCGGATTGGAAACGGTTTTGTTTTCTTCATTTTTGCCGTCTAAAAACCATAATTTGCATTTTGGCATAAGCTCAAGAATAATCTGATGCAGATTTTCTAAATCACTGCATTTTGGTTCTTTGTGACTTGTGATATATTCTTCTATTTGTTCTTGGATGGTCATTGTGAAAATTTAGAATTTAATTTAAAGTCTAATTTATAAATTATTTTAAATCCTATGATTTGGCTCTGCAAGAACATTCATGATGTTCACTGATGTATTGAATTGATTCCATACAAAGTTCCTTTAAAATAGAAACATCAATATCAGAAAGTTTTTTTATATAAATACAGGCCTTACTCATTTTAAATTTTCCAAGATTTGGTAGTAATAATTTACTTTTTTCAGTATCGGAGTAAACGTACAGCGAAAACGCTGCTTTTCTGGGCGAAAACCCAATAACCGGCGCGTCACCTTCGTGCCCGCTTGCATATTTATAATGATAATTTCCAAATCCTATAATCGATGGACCCCACATTTTGGGTTCAGAATCAGACCATTCCTGCATCAGTTCTATCAATTGTAAACTGTCGGTTTTTTTCTGCTCATTGTCAACATAAGAATCTAAAAAATCTTTTACGTCTATCTCGGTGTACGTTGTCTTTGTTTTTGCCATAATTTCGATTGAGATTACTGTCTTAAAATCTTTTCCATTTTTCTGCCTTTTGCCAATTCGTCGACTAATTTATCTAAATACCTAGCCTGTTTTGTCAGTGGGTTTTCAATTTCTTCAATTCTGTAGCCACAGATTACTCCTGTTATAAGATGAGCATTAGGATTTAGTTTTGCATTCTCAAAAAAGGTTTCAAATGTTACTTTTTCATCAACCAGTCCCTGTAGTTTTTTAGCATTAAAACCGGTTAACCATTCTATCACCTGATGCAATTCTTCAACGGTTCTGCCTTTGCTTTCTACCTTTGTAATGTAGTGTGGATAAACCGATGAAAAGGTCATTTTCGCAATTCTCTCATTATGTTGGGGTGTCGGTTTCATGTTTTTATTTTATTAAGGTTCCGTTTTGATGTAGAATAATTTTTTCATTTTCTTCGACTTCAAGAGTGATGTCGGGTGTATTTTCTTCTCCAATAATATTTCTGTAAACTTTATAGATATAATTCCCATTGGTAAAAGTAATAACGTGATTTCCGCCACTTCCCTGAAAATCCAATTCTCCATTGTTCAGAATGAGGTCGGGTTTTGACGATTCTTTTTTACTTATTTTCCAGGAAGCATATCTGTATTTTTTGTTTTCTAATTCGTCAATTCTAATCAGATATTTCTTAGTTTTTATTTTGTAAGTCGGGCTTTCGAAAGTTTTTAACGAACTGTGTACATTTTCTTTTTCCTTATCGATAAGCTCTTTTCTCAGCTTTTTTTCAAAATCACTTTGATAGTTTACCGCAATTATTTTTCCTTCATCACTGTCTATCCATACAGTTCCGTTATTGAGCATACTTCCCCTCCAACCAACTTCTGACCATTGTTTGAGTTTTGAATCAGCAATTTCATTAATAAGTAACTCGTCAAAAACTTGATTGAAACGTTGTTTAAACTGTTCTCTATTTTTAATTTCCGGAATCGGATATTCTCTTCTTAGGGGAAAATTCACATTTTGTGAAATGTCTTCAATATTTTTCTTTTTAAATAAATCAATAACATAGTTGATGTTGGCAACTTTAATGGTATCAATTTTTTTAATTTGAGAAAAGTAAATTTGAGAAACGAGTACAATTAAAAGTAATAATCTGAATTTCATTTTATAGTTAATAAATCTGTATTTACAATTAAACCTGTTGTTAGTCAATTGTTTTAAAGTCAATTAAATAAGGTTTAAGTCTTACTCCATTTTCTTTTCTAAAATTGCTGGAAATCAAAATTTGATAGTGCTGATTAGGTTTCAGATCGGCTTCAAATGTCCAAGATTTTCCATCTTCACTAAAAAATCTTTCAGGTCTAATTTTAGGGCAGTGATCTTTTCCAAGAGGTCCATAATCTAACCCTGTGTTGTGTTTTAATAAAGATTCAGAAAAGGAAATTGTAATTTTTGTAAGACCTGATTTTACATTTTGGCTGCCATTTTCAAATGGTAATAATTTTACAACTGTCGGTCTTTGTTTTTCGTAATCGCTATTTAATTCTTCTAAAGTTTTTGGCAATAATTTGGTTAAATCAACAATACATTCAACTTCTTTTTCATTGGTGTAGTCAAGCTCAATAAGCTCTTTAACTGCTTTTACTTTGTCTTTTGAAAGGTTATAATAGCGTTCGCAAATTTCATAACCAATATAATATCCTAAATCTCTTACTTTTAATTCATTTTTATTCTCTCCCCAAAGCCAATTGTAATTATTATTGATGATAAACAGATCAGATACAAATTTATCAACAACGATTTTTTGATTTGCTTTTCCGAATTCAATGGCAGGTGCATCAGATTTTGTATTGGTAACTTTGCAGGAAATAAACTCTGCAACCCCTTCATACAAACACATCGAAAGTAAATTTTCAACTAATTCTTTTTGTTGGGTATGGATGTATTCGTGGGTACACAACAAAGGCAGTTCATGAAAAGGATTTTGATTTTTATAGAAGTTTTGTCGCCAAGTTGGAAACTCATCGATGATGGTGGTTTTATCTGCTAATGACAGTTCACTTCCAATTAAAACCCTGTTTCCATCAATTGTTCCCCCTGTTCTGAAAGCACCAAATGAAAAATAAATTGTGGCAGGTTTTAAATCAGGATATGCTTTTTTAAGCTTCTGAATATTTGCATTTATTTTCGGGTAAAGACTTTTTACTTTTAAGGTATTGGGTTTTAATGAAGACCAGAATTTTGGATATTGTGTCATCCAGCTAATAAATTCTTTTTCTGAATAGTTGCGAACTTTAATCAGACTTTTTAGTCCGGGAGTTCCTTTATCAAGATAAAGATTTTTTAATAGCTTATATTGCTGAGCACTGTCTTTGGTAGCATTTATTTTGTCATAAGCAGTCCAAAAATTATCAATGTCTGTCGATACAAAAACCTGTTTATTTTTTTGTGCAAATGTAGCCGTTGCTAAACATAAAATGATTATCAAACTAAGCAGTTTCTTCATATTGTATTTAATAATTTTCAGGTTGCTTCAACCCAACTAAATTAAACAAAAATGCGAAATAGGAGAATATTGTCCGGAGAAAACATTTTTATTTTATTTTAAGCTCGTTTAAATACTTCCGGATATCTTTTTCTAATTTAAAAGGATATTCATAATCTAACTTTTCCGACAATTCAGTTCCGATTTCTGAAACTAAATCAGCCATTGCCAATAAAGCTGTCCAATTATCTTTTATATTACTTCCTGAAAATGTTTGCTCTGTTTTCAGCCACATTTCATGGTTTAGATATTTTTTAAAAAGCCTTCCGTATTTATTGGTTGTTATGTTCCAGTTGTGCTTACTTGCGATATACCATTCGATGAGAGGAATTAGATATTCAGTTCGGATATTGGTTTCCGACATAAATTTTGCATAAAATATTTCATTTCTTGCTAGACATTTTGCAACGTAAGTTGTGTCCCACCAAAAGTCATTGAGAATATGTTGGAACTCTTCTTTTGATGGTTTTTTGATGATGGAAACCTGAAAGCTGGGTTTCTGCATTTCCTTTGTTATTTCTTCTTTGTCGATTAGAACTTTATAGCCAATATCCCAATCTTCAGGTAATTCTTTCAGTTTTACTTCTTCCAGAAACTTGTCTTTGCTGAATAGTTTAAAATCAACTTTTACATGATCATCATACAAAATCATTTTCATTGCATGTTTTCCATCGAAGCTATTTTCATCTTCTTCAATCATCGTAATTGGATTTCCAAAATGATGTGTCCAATTATTGTCTGAAATATATTGTGTATTATTTTCAAAAATAAGTTCAATATCTAAATCACTAAATTCATCAACAGACGCAAGAGGATTTATAAGTGAACTTGTGAGTAAAACCGCTCTTACATCTTCGTTATTTTCTGACCAATTAATAATGGATTTTAATTTTTCTTCTCTGGCTTTCATTTTAAGTGAAATGATTTAGTGCAATTTTTTTTACGTTAGTTTTTTCGATAGAAACTTCTTTTCTATGCGTCTTGATTAATCTGAAGTCATTTTTATTGTTTTAAGCCATCTTTCAACCAGAACTTCCCAATCTGCAATTGGCAGTTTTTCCCAATTTGGAATTTTTTGTGCAGATTCTTTCAATCCAAAAGCGTGACCTCCTTCCGAATAGATATGATATTCTGCATGAACGCCTGCTTTGTGTAATGCCATATAATAAACCAAAGAATTTTCAATTTTATCAATGTTATCATTTCCGGCCTGCAAAATAAAGGTAGGCGGAGTTTCGCGATCAACCGGAATCATTGGATTTAATTCATAAGGTTTTGTGGTATGAAATGTCATATGTCCAGGATAAAAAACAATTCCGAAGTTGGGTTTACAGCTTATATTATCAAATTCATCCGTCAAAGGATAGGCTCTTTCTCTATAATTGGTGCTCAAATCTGCAACCAAATGTCCACCTGCAGAAAATCCCATCACTCCAATTTTATTTGGATCAATATTCCATTCTTTTGCTCGTGCACGAACCAAGCCTAAACTTCTTTGTGCATCTTGTAAAGCCAAAGGTTTTACGGGATCTTTTTCACAATCGCATTCTTCGTTATAATGCGGACCAGAAGCTGGAACTCTGTATTTTAATAATATTCCTGTAACTCCGATTGAAGCGAGCCATTTACAAATTTCTGAGCCTTCAAGATTAATCGCAAGTTTGTTGTAACCTCCACCCGGATAAACAATAACAGCAACGCCTGTATTTTTTCCTTTGGGAGAGAAAACTGTCATGGTTGGTTTTGAGACATTTGTCGCCATTCCATCATTATAGGATTCGGTACCTTTAATAAGTTCAAAATCCGGAATTGATTTATTCCAAATCGGGATTTCTTGAGGTTCGGTTTCAATCTTATCAGCTACTTTAATATTATTGCTTTCTGTTTCTTTCTCTGTCTTTTTATCCTGACATGAATTAAAGATAAAGCCAATGCAATTAAACATTAAAAATACTCCAAAATTTTTCATATAATTTTTTGTTTGTGTCTTGCTTTTCAGTGATTTGTTATAAATCAAATTTACATTTTACATCAATACGAATATTTTAAAAACAAAAAAACCGTCCAGAAATCTGAACGGTTTATAAAAATTCTTAAGAAACCTTTTCTACACGCTGATTTTTTATCATTAAAATAAATTATTTCAGTTGTTTGTTTGTACTTAGTTCATAATTGGTACGTCTGTTTCTTTATAAATATTCCAGAAATTATAATCTGTCATTGGTGCGTCGGTGATTCCTATATTTCGTCCCATCGTTACAATTTGCCCTCTGTGATACGTTCCGTGTAAAATGATATGCTGAATGTATTCATATTTTGAAAAATCACACTGAAACCATTGTGAGTCAATTTTTACATTTTTTATAAGATCTTCTTCAGATAAACTTTCTACATACTCCATTAGTTTTCGAGAGTTGTTTCTGATAGCATTGAAAATTTCTTCTTTACCGGTTGTTGCTGAAGTGGCAGCAAAATCAAAATCATCATTTTCTCCGATATGACTCCACCAATATTCCTGTGTTTGCCAAATGTGATGCAATGTTTTTAAGATTGTCGGAAAGCTTGAAATAACTTCCTGATTAAGTTGTTCATCAGATTTTGTAGAAAGCCAGTCGATGTACTTGTTAACAACCCAATTGTTGTACTGAGCGGTGTGAGTCATTAAAGTTTTTAGATTCATTGTGAAATATTTTATAGTTTGGTGTTATAAAATTAATAAAAAGTGTTTGATTTTTATTAAAACAAAAACCGCTTTATTTAAAGAACGGTTTCATAGTATTCTGGTTACTATTTATTTACAAATTGATATTCAATTTCATTTTCTTCAAGATCTCTCGTTTTAACAAAACCAACTCTGTCAAAAAGTTTTATTGCGTTACTGTTATTTTTGTCTGTAATCGCAATTACTTTTGTAAGACCCATATAATTAACACCAAATTCGGCAGCCTGTTTCATCGCTGTGGTCATAAAACCTTTTCCATGAAATTCAGATTTCAAAATACAACCCAGTTCTCCCATTCCATGATCAAAGCCACGATAATAACTCAAAGTTCCCATAATTTGATTGGTTTGTTTATTGGCAATTCCCCAATGAATTGATGAACCGTTTTGGTAATCCAGATTAATTCTCTCCTGCATTTCTTTTGCATTTTCAACATTCAAAGCAGGCATTGCATCATAGAAAGATATTTCAACAATATCTTTAATATCATCATTTTGAATTTCTCTCAAAATGATGGTTTCGGAAACAATTTCCGGGAATTTATCGTAAGGTGGAAGGTTCATTTACTTTTATAATTGGGTGATTTTTTACTCATAAATATTGATTGCTTTTATTTAGCTTTGCAATCTTCTTCATTTATAGTGTCTGAAACAATGGCTTTATGGAAATATTTTGTTGTATGTTTTTACTTTATTTATGTGACATTATTATTTCTTTTATTTTTTGTGCTATGATCACCGATGCTATTGGTGACCAATGAGTATCATCAAAATAGTAAATGTCTTTTTTATTTTTTAATTCCTCTGTCAATATTTCTTTTGAGTTGATGCAAATGTATTCTTTATTAAGCTTTTTGAAGTTATCAAAAAATATAGGCTTCGTCAGATTTTGCTTATCAACAATATAATCATAATAGATATCGTATTTATCTGGTGAAGGTAAAAATATAAGTGTTATATTTTTTTCTTTAAGTTTTTCTGAGATGTTGTTTAAAATTCTGTTGAGTTTGATTGCATTTTCAGGTAAATTGTTTTGCCTGGTATTATTCAAGTCTTTATAATAAAAAAGTAACTTATTTGAATTATTGCTAAATAATGATTTCGTATTTAATTCAACATTATAAACTTGTTCATTTGATAAATAATTTTTGTCTGTGAAGTATTTCAAAGCGTAATAAGGAAATCTTAAAGTTGTACGGGAAAAGAAATTGTATTCTTCTTTGTTTTGTTCGGGTTTATGATTTGTAACTATCGAATCTATTTGATGAATGTCAGTTCTGGATTTATTGTTTATATTTTTTACGTCATCAATTAAATCTCTTTCTACACCTTGTAAAATCACATATTGAACATTATAGGTATCAAAAAAATTACCATTGGACAATTCAACCAATTTTTGAATCTGATTGTTTGAAATAAAGCGGTCAACGTGCAGAATACTGAAATCATTGGCTAAAACATTTTGATAACCACTCTTTCCCTGTTCTGAAAACGAATCTCCAATAGTCAGTATTTGATATGTTTTCGCTTTCGATTTTGATAGCTCAGTAAACTTCATTTCATGGTTGTAGGATGTGAAATTTTGCCGATATTTTTTATCTGTAGAGGGAATGAATCCTATACGCAATAAGTCTCCAGCATTAACTGTGAAAAACAAAAACGTAATGATGTATAAAACCAAGAAGGGTATAATGAAGATTGCCGTTTTTGAAATAAATCTTTTCATAGATTAAAACTGAAAATAAATAAACTGTTGATCTTTTCCTGCAAACCAAAATATTGCAATGATAATAGCATAATACATTGCATATCTTAACGAGCTTTTCCATTTTGTTCCCAGCATTGCAATAGCGTATTGCTGTTCTCTGCCCAACCATTCAATAATAGTAAAAATAATAATAAGAATGATAATAATAAGAACGGGAAAATGGGGTGTAATAGTTGGAATAGAAAAAAGAGATTTAGAAAATATACCTGAAATGTACGAAAGTGCGTGTGTTATATTTTCTGCTCTGAAAAATATCCATGCAAACACAGCCAAAGTAAAGGTTATGGTCATTTGAAAAAACTCTTTTACTGTGGGCAATAAATTTCCCTGTGCTACTGTTTCTAAATTATTACGGTTGGTTTTCATGATAATAGATGGCAAAATAAAAAGAGCATTTAATGCTCCCCAAACAATAAAAGTCCAGTTTGCACCGTGCCAAAAACCACTTACAATAAAAATAATAAATGTGTTGCGGATACGCATCCAGTTTCCTCCTTTGCTGCCACCTAATGGAATGTATAAATAATCTTTGAACCACGAAGAAAGCGAAATATGCCAACGCCTCCAAAATTCTGCAATGTCTCTTGAAAAATAGGGGAATGCAAAATTTCTTAATAAATCTATTCCAAAAAGTCTTGCAGTTCCTATAGCAATATCAGAATATCCAGAAAAATCTCCATAAATCTGAAAGGCAAAAAAAATAGCTCCTAATGCTAAATTACTTCCGGATTGATCAGCAGAATTGTTGAAAATTTGATTGGCAAACTCAGCACAATTATCAGCGATAACTATTTTCTTGAAAAGTCCCCAAAGTATTTGCTTTAAACCGTCGACGGCTTTTGTGTAATCAAAAGTTCGTCTTTTTTTTATTTGTGGTAGTAAATGGGTTGCTCTTTCAATGGGTCCGGCAACAAGTAAAGGAAAGAAACTCACAAAAACGGCATAGTCTACAACATTACTTTCTGCTTTAATTCTACGTTTATAAATATCGATCACATAAGAAAGCCCGTGAAATGTGTAAAAAGAAATACCAACCGGAAGAATTACTTTTAATGTCCAAGGGTTGACTTGCAAACCGACATAAGAAATTGTTTCGGCAAAAGATTCTGCAAAGAAGTTGTAATATTTAAATATACCAAGAAATCCAAGATTTACTGCTACGCTTAGCCAAAACCAAAATCGTTTTCTTTTTTGATTGTTTGCATCCTGCATTTTCAAGCCTGTAAAATAATCTAAAAGCGTAGAAAACATAAGCAAAAATAAAAAACGCCAATCCCAGCAAGCATAAAAAAAGTAGCTTGATAAGAGTAATAATATATTTTGAAGTTTGAGATTTTTATTTGTTAAAAACCAATAAAGCAGAAATACTACGGGTAAAAATATTACAAAGCCTATTGAGTTAAAAAGCATCTTTTTATTTTATCTGTTTTTTAGTTTTTTTACAAATTTAGTTTGTAGAGGATGCGGAGCGTTCCGTAGTTTTGTACATTGACAAATGGATTAATACGTCTACTAAGATATATATTTTCTGGCGGAAAATTCATTGCTGATGAAAACTTAACTTGTCCTTGTATGAAAATCACTATCATGGGCTATATTTACATTTGTGCAGACTTTTAGTTAATATTTTCAATACCCCCCCTTTTATCATTTTCATTAAACCAAAGAATGATTCAAAAGTGAAACCACCATTATTCAAATTTAAAACTCTTGTTTTTAGCTAATATTCCTATTTCAATTTCAGCTTCATTCATCAGTGCCTCTGTGCTGTTTGAAAATCTTTCCATTTTACTTTATCTGAAACTATTTGTTAAACATTTTTTACTGAAGTTTCCAATTAAACTTTGTCATTTTATTCGTCAGTTTCTGATCAACAGTTTCAATGCTTAATTCTCCGTTTTCTTTTGTCAAGATTACCATACAGCCTTTTTCTAAAATTCCACTTTCGTTAAATTTCAGCTCCTTTACTTTTATGGATTCTGTGATGCCATTAAAATCTGTTTCCTGTTTAAAAGCTTCTCCTGTATGTCCATAAAAATGATAATGAAAAATTACATTATCCAATATTTCTCTGATTTCAGTCATACCATAACCGCTTTGGCTATCGTCTTTATCGTGGGTAATTAAGATATCAAAAGTGTCTTTTGTTTTTAACAGCTTTTTGATTTCCTTTCTTTCGTAATCCTGAATAAAACGTTTTTCTGATCTTCCTTTTCTGTCTCCGATTCTGCCGATGCCTACAAAATTTAAAACTTCATTTTCTGTTTCTAATTTTTGTTGTAAACCCGATCTGCAGACAAAAACTCTTTCATAAACATCAATTGGAAACAGGCTGTTTTGAGAATTTTCCTTTTCCAGATTATTTAAAAAATCGTGATCTTCATGATTTCCACGAACACAGATCATATTGATATTAAGTTCATCTAAAAATAACTTTATTTTTTGATCTGTTTTAATAAAATCGTCATGAAATCCCAGTTCATCTCTGTCATATTGAGCATGCTTTATCGTTGCCTTGTCCAGATTTTCTATGTTCGGATAAGCTCCCATATCTCCGCATTGCAGGATGAAATCAATTTTGTTGCCTGTTTCTTTTTGGTATAAATCTACCAGTTTGAAAGGCAATAGCATCTTACCGTGTATGTCAGAAAAAATAGCTACTCTCATTATTTATATTTTTTGCATTTAAAAAAATAAAATTAAAGATAATCGAAAACAATTAAGATTAAAACAGATTTAGCTATCCCATAATTCTTTAGAGACAAAAATCCCGAACGTGAAATTCGGGATTTTGTTTATTGCTAAATTTCTAAACCTACCAATTATATTTTGAATACAGTAATGGAAATTATAAATCCAATTACGCCCGCGATTGCCCATGCAATTTTGTGGCTTTTCGGAGCGTCACTCACCCAAACTTTAGGATCTTTTGTTTTATTTTTACTTTCAGTTGTTGTAATATCTCCTCCCGGAAAAACAAACATTGCAATTCCGATTAAAACAAAAACCGGTGCTGCTAGAACAAATTTAAAAACTGATCCTGTTGTTTCCATCATTCCATATCCTAAATATGTGAATATGCCACCACAAAAAATGGCAAGAATCCCAAATAATCTTCCTAATTGCATAGTATAGTTTTTTAGTTAAAAAGATTATTTATAATGAGGTTTTACCACTAAGCTTGTAATTTTACCATTCTCCCAGGTTGTATATACCTTTGCTATGTTTTTGAAAATGTCGGTAGTTTTGAAAATATAAAATTTACCATCTTTGGAAAAATAATTTACTTCTGCTTTCATGCTCATACGGTTTACAGGCAAATCTCCTTCGTTTTTTGTAATAGTCATCACATCTTTACCGTCTTTTACATACGGAGCAAAGGCATTTAATAAATTTATTTCTTTAGAGAAAGAGTCTACTATTTTTTGAGCTTCAGGAGAAATTACATTGCTGGACTTTGTAATTTTAGGATTCATAAGAACGAATTGCTCTTCGGAAGGATTTGTGATCACTACTTTATCTATTGAACTATTATCATCAATTAGAAAAAACTCGTCATCAAAACCGTTGTCTATATCGTGAGAATAATAAGCAAGATTAACGTTGTCATCGCTTTTTACTTCTGCATCTTTGTTGAAAGCTTTAAGGAAAATCATTTCATTTTTAGGATTCTTCACTTCAAAATAAACATATTTTTTACCATTTGGAGCAATAAGTAGGGTAGAATCTTTGTCGTTTCGTAATACTTTGCTTTCTTCTAATTTTAAAATTGTTATTGGGTTTTCATACACTTTAAACTCTTTGCCCATTTCTACGTTTTGATCTTTTTGTCCGCAAGATGTAAGTAGGAATGCAACAGAAAAAAATGATGCTACTAAAATTGATTTACTTTTCATGTTTTTTAATTATTATTTAGGTTATTGTTTTTTTGTTTTTTGCCAAGCGGTATTAAATCCTAATCTTACTTTTTGATGCAACTGTTACTACAAAATGTAAAATTTTATTTAGATCCTGTTCCGTTGATTCGAATAATTTATTGCTTAATGCTTTTTAGAAAAGTCTGCATGTATGTATCTACATCCTGTGCTGTTGCTGTACTTCTTCCAATTTCATTGCACATCATCAAAATAATATCAGGATTTGTAGGATGATTTAGAATAAATATTTTAAACTGACCAACATCCTTATTGTATTTTCCATCTGTAGAATTAAATAAACTTGACTGAAACGAATACCCCTTCATTTTACCAAATTCAACTTTTTGATACAAACTCATTAAATCTAAAGACTTTATCTCTTTGTTTAGATTGTAATTTAGATTTTGGATTCTTTCATCTCTGAAAAAAATACAGATATGATACCAAGGTAATTCATATTTTTTTAAATCATATTCATGATTTTTTTTTACTTTATCATTATTTGACTCATAAGTAGCTGCGTAAATAAAATCTTTTGCCAGTTCATCTACATTCAGACCAGGATGTGAACTTTTTTCAAAAGCAAAAACTTTATAGGCTACCTGATTAGAATACATTTTATAGCCTATTTCTGTATCACTTCTACCTAATTGTCCTGTTTGTGTTACATCTATATCATCTTTTATATTGGTTTTATCTATGATTGCATCAAGGTAAGGAAGATATAGATTTTTTGCTTCCCAAATAGGAACGTTGAAATAGATGGGTTCTAATAATTGAACTTTTTGTCCATATTGCTGATAACCTGTTTCTTCCTTAACCCAAAGTCCGATTTCTACTCTTATGGTTTTTTGCTTTTCCAATCCATTGGCTCCATCCAAAACCCATTGAAGTTTATTTCCTTTAGTGTAAAAATCATTTCCTTCAAAAACACTGAATTTCTTTGTAGCTGGTGTGTTTTTAAGAAAATCTTCCATAGCAGTATAGCCGTCTTTCTGCATACCCCAATGGGTGATATAAGTTTTGGTATTATCTGAAAACTCTACATACAAGTTTGAAAAACCAGAATAAATGGTTACACTTTTTGGTTTTTTGAAGCTGACCTGTAAAGTTGCTAAGTCATTTTTAGAAATTGTTGCGCCAGATTTTACTTCTTTACCATTGATAAATGCCGAAAGTTGTGCTTTACCAAAACTAAAGAAAAGTAATGATAGCAATAATAATAAACGTGTAGTTTTCATGGTTATAATCTAAGAATTCAATTGTTATTAGTTTGTTGTTAAAAATTTCCCAAATATAGGATATATCTTATAAATGAGCAAGTTGAAATAAGCAATAGGTTTTTAAAATAGCAACTTTCTTAATCATACCAGCCTTTCACAATTTTTATACCTTTAATTTTCTTTTTTATTAACGTCTTAAAATCTTTGTTTTTGTACAAAGGACAGTTTTCTAAAGAGATTTTTTCCAGATTTTTCATATCCAGAATATCGTCAGGTAATATTTCTATATCAGAACATTCAAAGCCGATATGTTTAAGATTTTGAAGTTTTGAAATACCTGTAGGAATACTTTGAAATTTTGCATTAGATAAACGAATGTTTTGCAAATTGTGACAATCGTACAAAACCGGATTTAGTTTTTCTAAACTACAAGCAAACATTCTGAAATAAGTCAGACTTGTCAGATTGGAAAAAGAATCGGGGAGTTTGGTCATTTTTGCATAGTCTAAACTTAAAGTGTTAAGACTATTATTTGGTAAAATCGGCTCTGAAATATCCGAAAAATCTATGTGTTCAAAATCCAGTTCGGTTGCCTGATCAAAATGATTAAGCACTTTTCCAAGTGATAGTTTGGTTTCTTCATCTTTTCGGGTGTTGTCGCGGAGCCTTAATTTTTTAATGCTTTTTGGCAAATGAAAAATGGCGTCTGTTATTTTTTGATTGGCACGAATGCGTAATTCCCGAAGGTTGATGAGTTGAGTAAGTGGTGCAGCAATGATGAAAGGAGTGTTATAATCTTCCAATTCAATCTTTTCCAGATTCGTTAAACCTGCAATCGCATCAAAAATATCAAAAGTGCCGTATTTTATTTTAAAAGATCTAAGATTTTTTAATTGCTTGAATGAATTGGGTAATGCTTTAATCTGCAAATGCTCCATTTCCAAATGCTCCAAATTTCCCAACCCTTCCATATTATCTGGCAGAGAATTGATACCTGAACCCTTTATTGTAAGTTCTTTTAAGTTTTTCAATCTAAAAATACTTGATGGAATAATAGCAACGTCATATCCAATATCTAAAGCCAGGGTTTCTAAGGTTTGTAATGCATCAAAATTATCAGACAGTTCTTTTAAGTTCCAACAGCGAATTTTCAAATGTTTTACTGCATTTGCACGAAACAGATTTTCAGGCAGGTAATTCAGATTATATTCACTGATATCGATTTTTTCTTTGTTTAAAAACTCATCTTCATCTACATTATCTTCCAGTTCAATAGCTTTTCTTGCATTGGTATAAATTTCTGCATTTGGAAAAGTTTTGATTAAACGGCGCATGATTGCTGTATCTTTATCTAGATCAGATTCAGCAGTGTTTATTTCTTTGAGGTTTTTGAGATTGAAAAATCCTTCTGAAAGCGTTTTAATATCAGTATAAACAAAATCGACGTTTTCCAGATTCGTCAATTCTGAAATATCCGGTATTGTTTTTAAACCATAATTTTGTTTGAGATTAAGAACACGCAATTTTTTTAATTTCAATATAAAATCAGGAAGTTCTCTCAATTTATTGCAGCTTACATTCAAAACTTCTAAGTTTTCCATTTCGCCAATTTCTACTGGTAACGTTTCCCATTGTTGATGTTTCAAATGCAGTTCTGTAACATTTTTTAAATTGGGAATACCACTTAAAGAATTTGGAATTTGGTGCGAATAATGTGAATCGCGCCACGCATCTACCCGAAGTTTTGCATTCAGATCCAAGATATTTGTAAAGAAAACGGCATCGGCAGGAAATGCCTCGATCACTGCGGCTTTCTTTTCGTTGTTTAATTTCCCCCATTTTTTCGGCAAATGTGCCAAAGATTTGAGTGTTTTCCCACCAATTGCCTGTAAAAGCGATTCATAACGAGTAATAATGTTATTTTCTAAAGCTTTATCAGTTTTTAACTCGGCTAAAGCGGTTGTAATATGAGCTGAATCCCAAGTTTCTATGAGACTGATGATGTTTTTCATTAGTTTTATATAAAATAGTCTAAAAATAAATGGAGAAATTATAGGAGAATAATGGTAATGTTTTCTTTTATTCTTACGCTGTTTGTCAAAATTTTAATTAGTTATGTTTTTTTAAGGTGTATTTTCAATAATCTCGCCTAATTTTTGAGCGAAAAAATCGTGATCTTTCATATTAACCATTCTCCATTTTTCTCCATCATATTTTGAAATTAAAATAGAATTTTCTTCGTCAAATTTCAAAGAGTAATAAATAAATCCTTCTATTTTATCGACATTTCCGGTAACTTCAACTTCATATTCTGTATTGTTGAAATTTAAATTGATAATCTCTTTCATTGGGTTTGATAATTTTATTCAACAAAACTCAAAACCTTATTAATAATAATTTCATCCTCTTTTAAGATTTGTTGAATGAATAATAGGAAACATACGTCCAATATACAGACAATGTATTGATGTCATCTTTTATCGCTTGCAACCAGTATATATCATTAAAGTCAAATACATTTTCCGGTTTTTTCTCCAGAATTTCATCAATGTCTTTAGAGATTGAAATGATTTCATCGTAAAGTGCTTCATTTTGCTCTTCAAGAGGGTAGATATCTCCAACCAAGTCATCAATTTCTCCTCCTTCTAAAAACAATAAATCCAGTTCTCTTTCCGGATGCTTTTCGATGAAATCGTCTGTTTCATTTTTAAATTCGGCAATTTTTTGTTTATCAACAGACTCCTGAGTTTCTAGGTAATCTAAAAAATTGTAAAATTTCTTCAGTCCATTTTTAAAATCTCCTGTTATGACAATGGGGAGTTCAAAGTTCCATATTTTAGAGGTAGACATTTGTGTTTCAGAACCCAAAATGATTTTATAGAATAAAGGAATTTCATTGGGACATTCCGATACATCACGGAATTTGGTTAATTCTTTATTAGCACTGTATAAATATGCTCTGTTTGCCATTGGTTATTAGTTTTATTAGTTTTTGTAGAATTTCAAATCTACGTATTGTGAAAATATTTTACAACTAAAGTTGTGTATATTAGCTGAGAATTCACAGATTTATCTAAGATTATTTTACCACTACAATACTTGAGACTTAAGAGAGTTTAAAAAATCAATTAAAAACTGATACTTTTAATTAATTATTTCCGCATCCGGATTTTCCCGAAGTTTTGCAATTCTTTCTCTCCAGTTTTGAAGTTCTTCATCGGTCAGTTTAATCCATTCGGTGACTTCGCCAACAATCTTTAAAGGTTCTGTACTTCGATAAGATCGGGTAGGGTTTCCCGGAAATTTTTTATCGGTTACATTGGGATCATTTTCAAAGATTCCTGTTGGTTCTACGATATAAATCCTTTCATTACCATCACCTTTTGCGAGCGCAGCAGCTAATCCGGCGCCGTTTTGTAATGCCGTAAAATAGATGTGATTCATAATAATCTCGGGATAATAATTCGACTCGAATCCGGCATTAAGCAGATCGCCAATTTGTAGATCAGCTTT
This sequence comes from Chryseobacterium scophthalmum, assembly GCF_900143185.1. Lineage (NCBI taxonomy): Bacteria > Pseudomonadati > Bacteroidota > Flavobacteriia > Flavobacteriales > Weeksellaceae > Chryseobacterium > Chryseobacterium scophthalmum. Next base: position 115,409 of record NZ_FSRQ01000006.1, read on the forward strand.
TGTACCGTGGTAGAACGGACCTTTATCCAAAATTTGTTCATCTTTTTTGTTTTCCATTACGAAAGGATTTTTGAGGTTTGCAGAACCTGTAAACTTAGGAATTTGTTTTGAAATAGAAAACTACTTTGAAAATTGAGTGGAAGCAGGGATGTTAAAACTAATCTTACGGTTTATGATGATCCATCCAGTTTTTTATTCTTCCAACAAACATTTTAAGATAATTTTCTGTGAAAAATATGTTAGACCAATCAAATCTTTGTGCCTGAACACCAAGATAAAACATAAATATTGAGGCTCCGGCTTCAGGGATTAATTTAATTTCTTGATCAGATAAATTTCTTGTTTTTTGATAGCCGTCTAGAAAGCTTTGAACTTTAAGTTCATATTCTTTTTTGTCTGATTCAATAAAAAATAGCTGTTTACAAAAATAAGCTACATCTAAAATAAGAGCCCCATTTCCACAATTATCAAAATCGAAGATGGTGATCTCATTTTCATTATTTACACTTAGGTTATCATACCAAATATCAAGATGAACGATGCCTTGCTGATCTTCTGACCAATCGACTTCTTTGAAACTGTTTGATATTTGATTTCCGATTTTCTTGAGATATTGCATCTCTTCCAAATCTTCAGAAAAAAAAGAGGTCATCTGATGATAAGCCTGATGTAAAAGAACATCAGAATTATAATGTACTCTATTGATTTTTTTGCCCTCTGTAATAGTGTGAATTTTTGCCATTAAAGAACCAACCGCAAAACAGGATCCAGTGTTCATGAATCGCATTTTTTTGCCTTCTGCAAAAGTAAAAAGTACAGTATAGCGTAAGCCTTCCGGAGCATTGATTTCCTGGATAAAGTTGCCTTCTTCATCCGAAATTGGATATGATACCGCAAGGTCATTATCTTTTAGTAAAAGTAAAAGTTCTAATTCTTCCTGAATTTCAGATTTCGTTCTCCAATGAAGACAGTAAACGCGGGCAACAAATTTAGTTTCATTATCAGAAATAAAATAAGTATGATTAACGCCTGTTCTGAACAATTTACAATCAACATTTTCTCCTAAACTGTATCTTGATTTTATAAATTCAGCTAATGCTGTTGCTGATAATATGGAAGCTATTGCTGGAAAAGTAGACATTTTTTATTTGTATTTTAAGATTGTCAAAAATCTCACTATTCGTTTATTTTTTTACTTCAAAACAGTTCTGTTTTGAAGTAAGTTTCGAAAGATGTTAATTGGTTACAAGCCAGAGCCTGGGAAGAATATTGTTTTGCAATGAAAGAATATTCCTCTAAGTTGCTATAATATAAAATTGTATTGTGCCAATATAAAACAATGTTGCAAGAATACTACTTTAGGTCACAAGAATATTGTTTTATAACGGAATAATATTACTCTACGTTGCTATAAAGCCTGTTTGAACTAATTTTAGATTTAACCGCAAAAGTAACAAAAGACAATCTCAAAGCTATTATTAGATAATCAAAGTTCTCAAAAGAATAAAAAATCAAAGATTTTTAAAGGTTTTTGTGTTCTTTTTTCTTTGTACTCATTAACTTTAAATAGAAATATCTAAATCTTTTGTCTCTTTTGTGGTTAAATAAAAAGTTATCACAAGTTTATAATAGGAAATTATTTTTATCAAGTTAAATTTCTTTATTAATGAGAAAACCTCTGGATTGTAAATACTCATCAATTTCTATTTCAAATGGAAGTTCAAAACCATTATCTAAATCAAATATTCCGGCTGAATTGTCTGATGATTCTAAGAATCCAATCATTTTTGAACGGGTATTTTCTTTAGCGTTTTTCCAGCAGTTTTTAATGAAATCAATTTCCAATCCGTTTTGATTTTCCCAATAATTGGCAAAATCCAAATGATTTTCATCATTGAGATAGGCTGAATAATCGATGTTATTTTCATTCAAAACCGTTTTACACAATTCCTGAACGTCAAAATAGGAGTAGTCTTCCAAAGCATGATCTTTCAAATGCAATTCTGCAATCTGAGTGGTTTTATCCGGAGCGTAATATTCATAATTGGGCAAAGCAAATAAAAATGCCAAAGGATTGGCAGCGTAATAATACACACTGATCACTTCTATCTTTCTATCATCTTCTCTGAATTGATATTGCGAACTCAAAACATTCATTAAAAAATCTATTACTACCTTTTCTCTCGGTAGCAGGAAAGTAGTAATGAAGGCTTCATCAATTTTCGTTTCTATATAACCCATAATTTATTGTTGACTGTAAAATTAATAAAAAACCGTTCTGGAAATTAGAAGGGTTTATAATATTTTGGATAGCGTAGATCTATAATTTCTACTTTATAAGGCTGTTTAAACTAATTTGAAATTTAACCACAAAAGGAACAAAAGACAATCTCAAAGCTATTATTAGATAATCAAAGTTCTCAAAAGAATAAAAAATCAAAGATTTTTAAAGGTTTTTGTATGCTTTTTTCTTTGTACTCATTAACTTTAAATAGAAAATATCTAGATCTTTTGCCTCTTTTGTGGTTAAATAAAAAGTTTTATATTAAAAGTAACGGATTGCAAATCTGCGACAGCGGATACATTTTTATTCGTTTATTTAGCGGAAAGTGCTTCTTCGCTAATATCCGCAACCTGAATGCTTTTAATCGCTGATTTGGTTGAGGATGTTGTACTTCCACCCATGATGTATAATTTATTGTTATATATTTCCGCAGCAGCATGTCTTCTGGGAATCATATTGGATGATAACTTATGTAATTTATTGGTTTCTGTATCAAAATAGGCCAGAAAATTTTGATTGTTATAACCGCCTGCAATAAAGATCTTATTACCGGACACCGCTAATGAATGACCGGATATTGCAGCAGGCATCGTATGTTGTTCAGTCCAAAGATTTTTGTTGAGATCGTACACGTTCACCAGACGGGATGAAGTACCGTTAAAACCACCAATGACATAAAGCTTATCATTCACAATTTTGCCCCTTGCTTCTCTGGCTGTTGGCATATTCGGCAACGGATGCCATGTGTCTGAAGCGATGTCGTAATATTGGAATCTATCAGAAAATACTGTGGTGGCGGCATTGTTTAGCCCACTTCCTCCGAACGTATATATTTTTCCGTTATGGATGGCAGAACCTGCATTTCCTGTGTAGGCATGATTAACAGCTCCCTTCGTTTTCTTATGAGTTTCAAGGTCTATAATTTCAAGATTGCTGTTTCCCCAACCGTTAAAAATATAAATTTTGTTACCGTAAGTCTCCGAATTGGCGAATCTTTTAGGAACCAAAGTAGAATTGATTACACTCCAACGGTTATTTTTAATACTGTATTTCTCAATAATAGTGGCATTACCATCCGTATCTTTATACCCATTGCTCACATAAATGTTATCATCAACAATGGTACTGCTTATCGCTCCTCTTCTCATCGACATATCCGAAAGATGTTTAAAATTTAGGGTTTGTGCATTCGCAAAGAATAAGCCGAAAATTGAAAATAGTAATAATTTTGTTTTCAATGACGTCGAGGTTTGGTTTAATTGATTTTCTGTGTAGAAAAATATGATTTAAATATAGGGAAAAGTCACGGATTATAAATCTGCGATATCGAAGACATTAAAATAATATAATCTATTCAATAACACCATTTCCTGAGATAATTCCTTCTTCCATCGTATCTACAATTTCGGATACTGAGATTGAAAATACTCCGGCAATTCCTTGATCAAATTCTTTTTTCCAGTACTCGTAGCCGTCAATGTTTTTTTGAAGTTTAACTTTTTCGTTTACTAATTCAGTAACACTTTGATCTAATGCCTCCTCAGTAATTGGAATGTGTGTGAATTCCTTTGCAAAACCTTTCTCTACATTAGGGTTTCCCACCTTCAATCCACTAATTGAGATATGAATAACCTTTCCATGTTTTGGATATTCTTCTATTTTTAATATTTTCAAAGTAGAGTTTTCTTCTCCTTTGCGAGTTTTATAATTCCACTCTTGACCGACTTTGTATTTCATGGTTTTTGGGTTTTTGCAATTGGTTAGGAAGAGAGATAAAATTAAGGTTGAAAGAATTTGTTTGGTCATAAGATGAAATTTGTTTTTAACACTGCCTTAAAGTCAGGAGACTTAGAGGAGCGGGGAAATATTTATCAACTTTTAAAAAACTCATTTTTTAAATTCATAACTTAATTTTTTTTTCTTTTGATTATTTTACCTTCTTTATTAGAACGATGATATAAAAAAACACCTATTGAAAACAAAATAAATACAGTTATAATAGAATCTTCAATTCCAATTCCTCCGCCTGTAAACAAAACTGGACCTTCAAATTTGGAATGAATAATTTTGCCCATATCATCTAGTCCTGTAAGGTTTGAACCATAAAAAGGTTGTGCAAAATTCCAACCTAAATGAAAGAAAAAAGGCAGCCATACTCTTTTAGTATATACAAAAAGCATTGACATTGTAAATCCCCAACACAGTGATACAAAAAAGCTAAACAAAGTTGTGTTCGGATTAAAAATATGGTAAGTTTCAATTACCATTATTATTAGAATTGCAATGTTAGTTCCTAACCAGTTTTCTAATTCGCGTAATATTAAAGCTCTTGTAAAAAGATCTTCAATTAGAGCTGCAACAACCAGTGTCATGAATAATTCAAGGGAATAATCATCTGTAAGTATGTTAATAATATGATAATATCCCAACAGATATAATATAAAAATAGATAATGAAATTGCAGAAAATCCAATTACAAATCCACCAAACATTTCTTTAGGTAAGTATTTTATTGAAAGTTCTTTAATTTCTCGTTTTTCATACCAGCGAAATAAAAAATAGTAACTTGAAAGTAACACCAAAAAAGAAACCAGATGGATTAAAGGGTCGGCAATGTTTTTGTCTTCGATTATACTATAAAATAGTGGTTTCGATACAAAATTTTGTATTCCTACAAAAAGAGAAAAGCAAACAGTTATTCCCAAAATTATTTTTGTAATTGGGAAATACAAAATTTTTTTGATTGATTGATTCATGATTGATTTGACGAAAAGAATGGGAAATTGTTACAAGAAAAATAGATTTAAATTTTCTGTTTTTTTTTAAGCTGATCGCTAACTTGTATATATGCGAAACAAACTATCACATATCCATCCAAAATTAAGTAGGTGGGCGAAAGTTTGTTTTGTTTGATGTATTTCAAAGATATTAAATTAAATCATCAAAAATATTTTTTGCTGTACATTCTAATTTCAAAAAAAACCGCTCAGAAAAATCTGAACGGTTTATATATATTTGCCTCGGTCGCCGACCGTTACATCATTCCTGGCATTCCACCTCCCATTGGCATCGCTGGTTCTGCGCTTTTCACTTCAGTGATCACACATTCAGTTGTCAATAGCATTCCAGAAACAGAAGCTGCATTTTCAAGGGCAACTCTTGTTACTTTTGTAGGGTCGATGATACCTGCTTCAAGCATGTTTACATACTCGTCAGTTTTAGCGTTGTAACCGAAGTCTCCGCTGCCTTCAGCAACTTTAGCTACGATTACAGAACCTTCACCTCCTGCGTTAGCAACGATTTGTCTCAATGGTTCTTCGATTGCTCTTTTTACAATTTTGATCCCTGTAGTTTCGTCAGCATTGATCCCTTGAAGATCTTTTAAAGCAGAGATCGCTCTTACAAAAGCAACACCACCACCCGCAACGATACCTTCTTCAACTGCTGCTCTTGTAGCGTGAAGTGCATCATCAACTCTGTCTTTTTTCTCTTTCATTTCAACTTCAGAAGCTGCACCTACGTAAAGTACGGCAACACCACCAGCTAATTTAGCCAATCTCTCCTGTAGTTTTTCTCTGTCGTAGTCAGAAGTAGTCGTTTCCATCTGAGCTTTGATCTGAGCAACTCTTCCTTTGATCTTGCTTTCTTCACCACCACCGTTTACAACTGTTGTGTTGTCTTTGTCGATAGATACTTTCTCAGCAGTTCCCAACATATCAATGGTAATGTTTTCCATTGTGAAACCTTGCTCTTCAGAGATCACTGTTCCTCCTGTAAGGATCGCGATATCTTCTAACATTGCTTTTCTTCTGTCACCAAATCCTGGAGCTTTTACAGCAGCAATTTTAAGAGAACCTCTCAATTTGTTTACCACTAAAGTTGCCAAAGCTTCACCTTCAACTTCTTCAGAAACAATTAATAAAGATTTACCTCCTTGAGCGATCGGCTCAAGAACCGGAAGCAATTCTTTCATTGAAGAGATCTTTTTCTCCACTAAAAGGATGTAAGGATTTTCTAGTTCAACCAACATTTTCTCAGGGTTGGTCACGAAATATGGCGACTGGTAACCTCTGTCGAACTGCATACCTTCTACAACGTCAACTGTTGTATCGATACCTTTAGCTTCTTCTACTGTGATAACTCCTTCTTTACCAACTTTTCCGAAAGCTTCAGCGATCAATGCACCGATTGTTTCGTCGTTGTTAGCAGAAACTGAAGCAACTTGCTTCACCATTTCTGTAGAATCACCAACTGTTTTAGATTGAGATTTTAGGTTTTCAACAACTGCAGTTACTGCTTTGTCGATTCCTCTTTTCAAATCCATTGGGTTTGCACCTGCAGCTACGTTCTTAAGACCTTCTCTTACGATAGCTTGTGCCAAAACAGTAGCGGTAGTAGTACCGTCTCCTGCGATATCATTGGTTTTGGAAGCAACTTCTTTTACCATTTGCGCTCCCATATTTTCTACTCTGTCTTCAAGTTCGATTTCTTTTGCTACAGAAACACCGTCTTTAGTAACGTGAGGTGCACCGAAAGATTTTTCGATTACTACGTTTCTACCTTTTGGTCCTAAAGTTACTTTTACTGCATTAGCCAATGCATCAACCCCTCTTTTTAGAGCGTCTCTTGACTCGATATCGAATTTTATTTCTTTTGCCATGTTGTTTAGATATTAGATGTTAGACGTCAGATGTTAGACGCCAAGCATTATTTTAAATTAGTTTTTGTTCAGTTTAAATCTGAAATCTGATGTCTTTTATCTGGAATCTTATCCGATAATTCCTAATAGATCAGCTTCCTTAACGATTAAGAAATCTTTTCCGTCTAATTTTAATTCAGAACCTGAATATTTTCCATAAAGAACTTTGTCACCTACTTGTACAGTTGTAGGCTCATCTTTTTTACCAGGACCTACTGCTACTACAGTACCTTCTTGAGGTTTCTCTTTTGCGGTGTCTGGAATAATAATACCTGAAGCTGTTTTAGTTTCTGCAGCGATCGGCTCGATCAAAACTCTGTCTGCTAATGGTTTAAAGTTTACTGACATAATATATTTTATTTTTTAATTATTTCTGTGTTGTAATTGTCTAATTGTATGCCAAGAGGAGGTTTTTAAAATTTTGGCAGACTTTTGAGACGGATTGTGAAATTTTGGCAGAAAAAAAGTTCATTGGTTACAATGAACTTTAGTAAGTCTTTATTTACAAGATTGATCATAATCTTGTAATAGCTTCTTGTACATATTTGTATACAGTTCTGTTTTGTATTTCATATTTATTCTTGAGGCTTCTGCTCCTTTTTTTCCTTTAATCTGAGCTTTTCTTTCAATGTCAGATTCTTTTTTGTTTTCTTTAAAAGTTTTGTTAGAAAAATATTCATTCTTTCTGGCTTCATCTACTTTTTTCAGGAACTCGGGGCAGTCTGCCCCCACAATTTCGTAGGCTTTGTAGAACTTTTTGTAAAGTTTCTTCATATTAAACAAATCCACAGGACTCAAAGAGCTGTAATCTACTGGAGCTATTGCAACGGTTTCGTTGGGTTTGCTTATGTAAATCATCACATATATCAATTGGCAGTTATCTTCGTTCCCATTAAATCCTGCTGCATTATTGCTTCCAAAATCAGCCTTACAAACCATACTTCTGTAGCCATAAAGATTAATTTCTCCTTTTTCCATCAAAGGTAACATCAAAACTCTTCCTTCGGATTCCAGTTCTAGATTGTTATCTATTTCTTTAACAATTCGTTTGTCGAGCTGAAATTTTTCCTGAGTATCTTCATTGGTATAAATCAAACTTTTAATATCCGAAACAGGAATAAGCTGTACGGCTGTATCACTTTTTGAAGATTTAAATTTTACCTCTTTTCTATGCAGATTGGCGCTTTTTTCAGAACTTTTACCAATATATGAGAAAGTTGCAACATCAGGAAGCATAAAATCTTGTGCAAATCCGATTTTTGTTGACCCGTCTTCCATAAGAATTTCTATGGGTAAAAAATCTCTTTTTCCAGTATAAAACTGTAAAGATTGCGCAAAATAAAATTGTGCTGATGCGATAAGCAACAGAAGAATATTGAGCTTTTTCATATAAAATGATTAGTTTTTATTTTTAAATATTGAAATCTGAATTTTTAAAAATAGTAAGGTTTAATTTTTCTTTCCTGCAGCCTGCATCGGATTGACCTTTCCATTGGCGCCTCCTCTCACAGTTCCATTTTGTTTTTCCTTGAAAACATGGAATTTTGAAGTTTCAGAAGAACTGCCGTCATTGCTCCAGAAATTGTTTGAAGTATCAATATCTGCAGTTTCTCTCATTGGATCTAGCTGAATTGATTTTAATTTTTTGTCAAAATAAAAGGTCTTCGAAATTTTCTTTTCATTGTGTCTCCAGATTTGAGCCGACGATTTATCTCTTAATTTTGAACCGTCTTCAAAGGTAAATTCAAGAATAACCGGCATTACCAAACCTCCTTTATTTACAAAGTCAATTTGATAAGCATTGATGTTTTTAAGCTTTTCCTGTTCTTTTTTGTCTAAAGCGATATTTCCTTCTGTTTTTAAAGTGTATTCTTTATTGGTATCTACTTTTTCCTGACCACGGTCATAGCGATAATAAAAATCCTGAAGGTCTTTGTCTTTTTCCACTTCAAAATTAATGGTCATATCTTCTCTGTTTCGGATCTTTGAAATATCTTCAAAAGGATTTTGTAGTGGTTCTTCTACTTTATATTTTCCTTCAACAGATTCTGAAATTGTATTAAAATCCGGACTTGCTATGGTTACTTTATCGATCGCAATATCTACAGGATCTGTTCCGTAAAACCAACCTCTCCAGAACCAATCTAAGTCTTCACCGCTTGCATCTTCCATTGTTCTGAAAAAATCTGCAGGTTCAGGATGTTTGAAAGCCCATCTTTTAGAATAAGTTTTAAAAGCTTTGTCGAAAAGCTCTCTTCCCATAATGGTTTCACGAAGAATATTCAATCCTGTCGCAGGTTTTGAATAGGCATTCGGACCAAACTGAATAATATTTTCAGAATTACTCATAATTGGTTCAAGCTGATCTTTCGGAAGCTTCATGTAATCAACAATCGTCCAAGCCGGACCACGTTTTGAAGGGAATTTATTGTCCCATTTTTCTTCCGTTAAATATTCTGTGAAAGTATTTAAACCTTCATCCATCCAGCTCCATTGTCTTTCGTCTGAATTGATGATCATCGGGAAAAAGTTATGCCCCACTTCATGAATAATTACACCAATCATTCCATTTTTAGTGCCTTCAGAATAAGTTCCGTCTTTTTCGGTTCTTCCAAAGTTGAAACAGATCATCGGATATTCCATACCGTTCGAAGCTTCCACAGATTGAGCAACCGGATAAGGATACGGAATTGTAAATTCTGAATACGTTTTAATCGTATGAGCAACAGCTTTTGTTGAATATTTTCTGTACAGACCATAAGCTTCTTTAGGGTAGAAACTCATCGCCATTACTTTATTGTTGTTTTCAGGAATGGTAACGCCCATGGCATCCCAAATAAATTTTCTTGAAGAAGTCCAGGCAAAATCTCTTACATCCTTTGCTTCAAAAAACCAAGTTTTTCTTTGTTTTGAATGATTTTTCTCTGCTTTTTTAGCTTCATCCAAAGTCACAATTTCTACAGGTTCGTTTGAAGTCTGAGACTTTTTATATCTTGATAATTGTTCTGATGAAAGAACTTGTTCGTAATTTTTACACTCCCCGGTTCCACCAATAATATGATCGGCAGGAACGTTCATCGAAACTTTATAATTTCCAAAAACTAAAGCAAATTCACCTCTTCCTGTGAACTGATGATTTTGCCATCCGTGAAAATCACTATAAACGCACATTCTCGGGAACCATTGGGTAATGGTGTACAGATCATTTCCGTCTTCTGCGAAATTTTCGTAACCGCCACGACCACCCATTTTTATTCTGTTCGGAATATTATAATTCCAATCAATTTTAAAAATGAATTTTTCGCCTTTTTTCAAAACTTTAGGCAAATCAATACGCATCATGGTTTTGTTGACGGTATATTTCAACGGATTTCCTGAAATATCAGTTACTTTTTCCAAATTTACGCCAAGACCGTTATCTTTTGCGGGAAGATCAGTCGTCTTTAATTGCTGGTCATTTAAAGATTTTGGAAGGGTAGAAGAGAACTGATAATCAGCTTTATTTAATGTTGACTGTTGGTTTTCATCTAGCTGAAGCCAAATATAATCTAGATCGTCGGGCGAATTATTATGATAAGTAACCGTTTCAGAACCTTTCAGATTTCTTTTATCTTCATCAAGATATGCGGTGATGTCGTAATCTGCCCTGTTTTGCCAATAAGCCTGTCCTGGAGCTCCGGAAGCTGTTCTGTAAACGTTTGGTGTAGGAAGAATGGTTCCCAACTGTTCAAACCTGTTTCCGTGATTGCTTCCCGGATTATTTTGAATATTCTGAGCAAAAGCGCCGGTATAAAATAGAACTGAAAGTGCAGCAACTTTAAATTTCATAGCTAATATTTTTAATTGTTTTCAGGAAAAGCTAACCACCAGTCTTCCATTGATTTTATAATAGGCAAAAAGGCAATCCCTTTTTCTGTTAATTTGTATTCTACTCTCGGAGGAATTTCAGCATAAGCAATTCTCAAAATAAGACCGTCGTTTTCCAATTCCTTTAAAATCGTGGTTAATGTTCCCTGTGCTAAATTATCTAATTCCCGCTTCAGAACTCCGAATCTTTTTGGACACTCATTAGCGATAATTTTTATCAGAGAAATCTTCCATTTTCCATTAATCATCTTCAAAGCGTGTTCTGCGTAGCAATTATTTGCCAGAAAAAGAAAATTTTCTGTACAGCTAACGTTTTCATTATCAGAATTAGTATTAAAATTCATACTGAGTATGTTTTTCTTACCTACTTGACAGCAGGATTTGAGGTTCTTACTTTTGATGCCGTAAAGTTAAAATATTATCAATAAAAATGAGAAATTTTCAAGAGTTTAACAAATGGCTGAGTTTAATTGTCATTTCGATGTCGATTTTTTTATGTGTTTTGGATCTTTTCATTGTTAATATTGCAATACCATCTATTAAAAATTCTATTAACGCAAGTACCTCCGAAACGCAGTTTATAATCGTTTTTTATATTATCGGCTACGGTGCTTTTCTGATTACGGGAAGTAAAATAGGGAACAAATATGGGCATAAGAAAACTTTTATCGTTTCCATGTTCAGCTTTATGTTGTTCTCATTTTTTTGTGGAAGTTCTACTTCTGCAACAGCATTGAATGTAAGTCGGCTTTTCCAGGGGATCTCGGCTTCTTTTATGATTCCACAAGGTGTTGCTTTAATTTCCAATGTTTTTACAATTGAAGAAGAAAGGGTGAAAGCTCTTGGAATTTACGGTGCGATTGCAGGAATAGCCTCGGTCATAGGGCAGGTTTTAGGTGGAATACTCCCTGATCTTCATTTTAGTTTTGATGCATGGCGACTTGTTTTCTTTATCAATATTCCGATTGCGATTTTGGTCATTATTTTAGCGAATAAATATTTGAAAGAAGTTGAGATTAACCGAAAAGAATCTATCCAGATCTTTCCACAAATAATATTGATTATTCTCCTGATTGTTTTGATGTATGAAATTGTAATCGGTGGAGAAGAAGGGTTGAGTACAAGCAATATTCTGTTACTGCTTTCATCTTTAGCAGGTTTGATTATTTTTATTTTAAATCAAAAAAATAAATTTAAAAAGGGAAAAGAAGTTTTGATCAACATGAAACCTTTTTTATATCCGAGTTTTAAAATAGCGCTTTTTGCAGCGGTAACTTATTACTTAGTTCAGGATTCTTATTTTTTCATGAATGCCAATTTTTTTGAAGAACACCATCATTTAAGCTCTACAAAAACAGGATTATTGTTTGCTTGCCAAGGAATCGGTTATGTTTTAGCATCTTTATTATCCGTTAGATTTTTAAATAAATATCAGGAGAAATTTATTGTTTTCGGTTTACTAATTATGATATTAGGACTTATAGGTCATATTTATGCCATCAATACTTCCGTAATCAGCTTACCAATTATTTCTATTGTTTTATTCTTTTATGGAATAGGATGCGGAATCGTTTTGCCATCTATGTTTACCAATGCAATGAGAAAATTACCTGTTTCAATTACTTCCCTTGCAAGCGGAGTTTATTTAACGATACAACAAATCTCTATAGGATTTGGGGTGAGTTTGGTTGGCAGGGTTTATTTTAGTTTTGAAGATGGTTACTTTATGGCAACTTTAGTAATGATCGTTTTACTGTTGGTTACCATAAGTATATTTTTAATTTCAGGTTTTAGATTAAAAAGGAACTCTTTCTAATGTCATTTTTAAAGCCAGTGCAAAAACTCCCGATGATACAAAAAGGATCCAGTCTTTTTTGTTGATCTTGAATAGGTTTAAAAGAATGAAAAGCAAAATTAAAATAGCAAAAACAATAACAATTTGGCCAGCTTCCAAACCAATATTAAAACCTAAAAGCGGAACGGCAATGCTCTGGCTTTTAGCGATCATCACTCTTGCGGTATTGGCAAATCCTAACCCGTGAATCAGCCCGAAAAATAATGCTAAATAATAGTTGGTTTTATTCTGAGTCTGTTTTTTATTTTTCATTACAATATTTCCGGCAGCGGTTAAAACAATCGTCAAAGGAATCAAAAATTCAACCCAATCTGAAGGAAGTCTTACCACATCGAGAATACTTAAAGCCAATGTTATCGAATGTCCGATGGTAAATGCAGTTACCAAGATCAGAATTTTTTTCCATTCTTTGAAGGTGTAAACAGCAATTAAAGCCAAAACAAAAAGCTGATGATCAAGCGCATCTAATGAAATAATGTGTTCCCAACCGAGTTTTAAATAAAATAAAAAGTCTTGCATTATGGTATGAATATTAGGTTTACGAAAATAATGATTAATTTCGGAACAGATTTGAATGGTTAATGAGTTTTTATAAATATGAAAAAAGTTTTTGTTTTTTTAGTGCCCCTTTTATTGTTGTTTTCTTTCACCAAAGTAAAACACCCTTATCACGTTGGTTCGGTAGAAATCAATTACAATTCAAAATCAAAAACTTTTGAAATTACCGGAAGGTTTTTCTTAGACGATTTAGAAAATGGTCTAAGCAAGAAATACGGAAAGCCTTTTCATTTTAATGATTTAAAATATAAAGCTCAAATCAATGAAGCTTTAAAAATCTACAGTTCAGAATATTTTAAACTGAAAACAGATAATGAGTTTTTAAAAATAAATTACGTCGGCTATGAAGAAGACAGCGAATCGGTAAATATTTACTTGGAATCTGAAAAAGTGGAGAATCCAAAAAAAGTAGAAGCTGCTGTGAGTTTTCTTTACAATTTATTTGATGATCAGATCAATCTCGTTCATATCATCATCAATGGAAACCGTAAAAGTGAAAAGCTGACATATCCGAATCGATATTTATTTCAACAATTTTAAAATTTATTTTTGAAGTTGTAGCCGTGTATTTTCTGCTTTTGCATGAGCTAAAAGGTCAGGAAAGAAATCATGATAGCATTTCTGTAAAATCTCTTTGTTATCTAAAAAAGCCTGAAAAACCGGAATATCTTTATCTAAATATTTTGCTTTATTCAAAACATTCTGAATACTGAATTTAATTCCCCAGTCTTCACGATAATTATACAACCAATCATCATGCTCCATTTTGGTAAGCATTCTTTTAAAATTTTCTGAAAGAAATTGCTCATTTTCATTAAGAACTCGGTAGACTTTTAAAGAATGTTCTTTCCAGCCTTTTAAAGAATTTAAGCTGAGATCTGTCGCCAGAAAATGATCCATCGAAACATCTACAAAAGCACCTGCGTAAAGCCTTACGAGCGGACTGAAAACTTTTTTTGCCTCATGAATAGCTGGATGAGAATCGGTAAACGTATCAATCGAGCGATGAAGAGTAATGCCATCCTGAATGTCTTTCGGAAATGAATATCGGTCTTTGTTTCGAATGAAATCTTCGAGAAACTGCCCGACAATTTGTCCGTCATTGAAAGTAAGAAAAGAGTGGGCGAGAAAGTTCATAAACGAATATAGAAATTTTTAAATAAACTTCGGTCATTAATTAAAGTTTCTACCCAAACTCCATTTTCTATTTCATGGTATTTGAAATTGATGGTGTTGAGTTTTATTTCATTTTGAGAAATTATTGTGAAACAAAGTTGATTTTCATGTACCCGACATTTGAATTGTACAGGAAACGGAAAATTATTCTTGATTTGTAAATCTTTATACCCAAAAACCACAGTAGAATCTGAACCTAAAGGCGTGAAACGTTCGTCTTCTTTATAAATATCCACAGAATGAGGATGTCTTTCTAAAATTTCTAACCCGAATTGCAAGGTTGAATAATATAAAATGGATGAAAACTGACAGATTCCACCACCAAAATCTTGTGAAATATTATTTTTAATTAAATTTCTGCCTTCTTTAAAATTGTTTTGTTTGCTCGGTTTTCCTACGGTTTTCCAAAAAGAAAAAACTTCATTCGGCTGAATAATCAGGTTGTTTATTTTTTCAGAAGCGATTTTTAAATTGTGAATTTTATTTTCATAAAAATCTCCTTTTCTGATGGTTTGTTTAAACTCGGTTTGGTGATTTCCAATATCATTTTCGCTGTAAATTTTAGAATAAAAATGATTGCTTTTTTGTTCATGAAAAAATCTTTGCAATAATCGGTATTGCAATTTCCATTGATAAGGAAGTGAGTCTTTTATAAACTGTTTCATTGTTTTTTCAGAACGACAATTTGATAAGATGCCCATTTTTTCAGAAATGTTCTGCAAATCATTATATCTAAAGGTAAAAACATTTTTCTGAAACTTTTTGGAATTCTATGAACAGGAAAAAACAAAATACCTTTTGTTTCAATAATTTGCCAATTGTTTTTTAATAACTCTGAAATTTCATCTGTGCTAAATGCATTATTAGCATGCCAATCTTCCTGAGTTAAGGGTGTTTTCTTTCTTGCTTTAGTTGGAAAATCAAAAATCAAAATTCCCTCATTATTTAATCTTTTGTGACATTCATTAAGGAAGTTCTCTGTTTCTTGTTTGGTTTGATGCATAATAACATGAAAGCTAAAAATACAATGAAATTTTTCTTCAAAAGGAATGCTTGAAATATCACCAATCTTTAATATTTTTTGAGGAAATTTTATTTGTGCAATATTCAGCATTTCCTGACTGAAATCTACGCCATGTGTTGCAAAATTTAATAACCTTCCTGTTCCGCAACCTAAATCTAA
Source organism: Chryseobacterium scophthalmum (assembly GCF_900143185.1). Classification (NCBI taxonomy): domain Bacteria; kingdom Pseudomonadati; phylum Bacteroidota; class Flavobacteriia; order Flavobacteriales; family Weeksellaceae; genus Chryseobacterium; species Chryseobacterium scophthalmum. Next base: position 131,031 of record NZ_FSRQ01000006.1, read on the forward strand.
AACGTTGGAATAGTTTTTATTTTTAAAAAAGGAATTCAAAAAATACCTTTCCTGTCTATCAATATATTTTCCGTAAGAGTTTTCAAACCTGTTTTCATCATAGGTTTTTGCAAGATTATTATAATATTGATGAATTTGATTTTTAATCATTTTAAATTTAATTCTTCGAGAGATGAATTTAGATAAAAAAACAAATCCTCAGAAAAATATTCTGAGGATTTATAAAATTTTATACTGGCAATTATTTAATAATAAATTTTTTACTTTCCACTAAAGAGTTTTTATCGGTATAGACACTCAGGAAGTATTCTCCAGAAGGTAAACCTCTCAGATTAATGCTTTTTTTGTCAGATGTCAATACAATTTGTCCTAAAGCATTGATGACTTTAAAAGTGTAAATTTCATCGTTTTTAATCCAGATATTGATTTCATCTTTTGCAGGATTCGGATAGATGGTAAAGTCTTTTACATCTTTATTTTTGATTTCAAAAGTCCCCAAATTAGCAGTTGGCATAAACTGGGAAACTACGCATGCAAAACGTGCAAACCCAAATGCTTCATTCGAAGGATTAGGGTTTCCAATTGCTATTCCTGTAGGTTCAGAGTTATAGTTTACATTAGGATTTGCCCATCGGTTTGCTTTAGGACAATTAATCCCTACACTAGAACATTGGTCGTTATAAGCCATCATGGTTCTCCATCTTTGGGATGATGTACTTGAGGTTCCTAAATTAACTGCAGTTTGATTAACATAACCGTGAAGGTTACTGCAAGGGGTAGTACTTTGATCTACATACCAATCGTGATTGAGTCCCATATTATGACCCATTTCATGTGATAATGTATAATTGGATACAGCACAGCTTAATAATGATACAGTAAATGCAGTCGTGTTTGAATAATTTGTAGGATTAGTGTTTACATATCCTAACCCACATATACTGGTAGGTGTAGAAGTAATAAGTCCACACAGATCAGCACCATAAGTTGTTCTCAAAGTGTGCACATCATCCATAAATCCGTCATTGTTATTTCTGAATCTTGGCAAATCGACGTAGATATCTCCAGATTCTGTGTATGGAATTTCACCCGAATACACTAAATTAATAGTAACATTGGGAATCCCTGAATTGATAAGCGACGTATTGAAATTTGTAATAGCTGTTGCAATAAAAGAATTGCTCTGCGCAATGCCTCCCCATGCAATTCTTGCTGCTGGAGTAAAAACAACTAAAACATCAATTGTTGTTGCTGGGCAAGTGGGTGTAGATTCTAAACAGATATTTGCATTTACTTTTTGATTGATTTCAGATTCATTGAAAATGAAGTCGTTTTTAGAATCTCTATTGATGAGCTCCGATTCACCTACCAAAGAAACAGCGAATACATTTTGGCCAGTTTGGTGGAAAATAATTTTTTCCCCATAGCTTGAAGCATACATTCCTGTTATTGCATCATTATATTTTGAAAAAACCAGCTCGCTTTCTGGTTTGTTTGTAATAGAATAAACAAAAGATGTACTTTTATTGCTGTACGAAAATGATTTTGAGTATTTTGCTTTAATTACTTTATTATTTGGTAAAGGAATTTCAAGATCAGATTTCAAATCAAAAGATGACTGCGAGTAATATTTTGTAGAAATATAGGTAGAAGCAAGATTTTTACTTATTTTCTGATAATCGTTCAGGTTGTTTTCGCTGATTTGATTTTGAAAAATTTTGGTTTGAGCAAACAAAATTGTAGCAAAACATAGCAATAAACATGTAACTAAGTTTTTCATATTTGGTTTTATTAATGTTATTGGATAACAAATATATATAAAAACCAGTGGAGTTTTAAGATTTATTTAACATTAAAACAAACGCTCATGAAAATCCTCAACCTTACTCACTTCTTCAATCTTTATCCCAAATTTTCTCTTCGGAATTTTATTTAAATTAGAAACGAAAATTTTCTCATAACCTAATTTTTCAGCTTCAGTAATTCTTTGTTCAACCTGTGCTACAGGACGAATTTCTCCACTCAAACCAATCTCACCTGCAAAACAAAAGTGTTCAGAAATGGCAATATCTTCATTCGAGGAAAGAATCGATGCGACAACTGCTAAATCCAAAGCTGGATCATCAGTCTTAATTCCCCCGGTAATATTTAGGAAAACATCTTTTGCAGCCAATTGAAAACCAGCTCTTTTTTCAAGAACAGCCAACAACATATTGAGTCTTTTAGAATCAAAACCGGTGCAACTTCTTTGCGGAGTTCCATAAACTGCGGTACTTACCAATGCCTGAATTTCCAAAAGCATCGGTCGGTTTCCTTCTAAAGTTACCGCTACAGAATTTCCGGAAAGCTCTTCAAATTTTTTGGTAATTAAAATTTCGGAAGGATTTTTTATTTCTTTTAAACCTTGGGAAACCATTTCGTAGATTCCGATTTCTGCGGTGGAACCGAAACGGTTTTTATTGGCTCTCAATAACCTGAAAAGATGGTTTCTATCACCATCGAAGTTTAAAACAACATCGACCATGTGCTCCAAAACTTTTGGTCCTGCAATTTGTCCGTCTTTTGTGATGTGACCTACCAAAAATACAGGAACATTATTTTCTTTAGCATACTTAATAATCTCATTGGAACATTCTCGAATCTGAGAAACTGTTCCGGGCGAACTTTCTATCAATTGAGACTGTAAGGTTTGAATAGAATCGATAATCACGAAATCAGGCTCCAGTTTTTTAGCCTCATGAAGAATTTTTTCTAAAGAAGTTTCTGTGTATAGAAAACAGTTTGGATTTTTGACATCGGCTAAACGGTCAGCTCTCATTTTAATTTGAGACGCACTTTCTTCACCGGAAACATAGAAAATTTTCTTCTTCATTTTTAAGGCAAGCTGAAGAAGTAGAGTGGATTTACCAATTCCGGGTTCACCACCAATCAAGGTAACAGAACCTAAAACAATTCCGCCTCCCAAAACACGGTTCAGTTCATCAGAAGGTGTTTTTATTCTAGGCTCTTCAACGGCTTCAACTTCAATGATGTTGATGACGTTTTGTTTTGTTTTTGAGAAAGGAGGTGTTTTTGAAGATGTTTTTTCTACAATTTCTTCTACCAAAGTGTTCCATTCCAGACAGTTTTTACATTGCCCAGTCCATTGTGGATACTGTGATCCGCAGTTTTGACAGAAGTATGCTGTTTTAAGTTTTGCCATACTGCGAAGTTCAAGATTTTTTTTGAAATTTTCTTTCCAATTTTACTTAATTTTCGGAGATGAAAAATATTTTATTAAAAAGTGCTCAGGTTTTTGTTTTCATGTCGTTGATGAACTTTTTGTTAAGTGTCTTAATGTTAAATATTATGGATTTATCTGGCGGAAGCTTTGGGATGTACCCTTTTCTAGTACTGATAGAGTGTTTGGTAGTTTCAGTGGTAGCTTTTATTACTGTTTTAATATTCAAAAAAATATATAATTCCACTTTTAAAATGGCAATTTTATTCCAAGTGGTTTATATAATTAGTCTTATTTTGACGGGCTTTAATCCCTTTAGGGCTGATTCTGATAGTAATTTTTTCGGTTTATTGTTATATGTAAATTCAATTATTGTTCTTATAATAATTTTTCTTTATTCAAAAATAATCTCTGCAAAAAATAAGAACTTATCATAGGTCAATATTCAATAATAATATACTGACTATATTTGTCATTATAAATTTAAAAAAAATGAAAAAAATACTATTAAGCTTTGCTTTTGCTTTGATAAGCGCATTCACTTTTGCACAAACTGCCTGGAAAATTGATCCTGCACACTCATCAATTAATTTTAATATTAAGCACATGGGAATCAGTTTTGTGCAGGGAAGATTTGATAAATTTCAAGGTGAGATAGAGACCCCTAGTTCTAATTTAGATAATGCTAGGTTTGACTTTACTGTTCATACTGAAGCAATCAATACAGGTGTGGAGGCTAGAGATAAGCACTTGAAGAGTGCAGACTTTTTTGACGCAGAAAAATTTCCGGAAATGAAGTTTCAAGGAGCAACGATGTCACAAGGAAAAGATAAAAACTACATACTTAAAGGTAAATTAACAATCAAAGATGTGACAAAAGAGATCAGTATTCCGGTAACTTTTGGAGGTATTGCTAAGAACCAACAAGGTAAAGAGATTTTAGGTTTACAGGCAAAATTTACAGTAAATCGTTTAGACTATAATATTAAATATGATCCAACTGGAGCAGGTATTGCAAAAGATGTTGAGGTTAGTTTATTTTTAGAATTAACAAAATAATAATTTCTATATATAATTTGGTTTAGGTGAAAGGTTTTTCAAATTAATTTTGAGAAACCTTTTTTCTTTTTATTATTCAGCTTTTCAATTAAAATAAAATTAATTTCAGAATTTAAAAGTGCAACAAAATTGCTTTGCATTTGTTTTTGCCCTAACTTTGCACAAACCTAATCTAATGAGTAAAAAGAATACAAAGTACATCTTTGTGACAGGAGGTGTAACTTCATCTTTGGGAAAGGGAATCGTTTCTGCTTCTCTGGGACTTCTACTAAAATCACGCGGCTTTAATGTAACGATTCAAAAACTGGATCCTTATATTAATATCGACCCAGGAACATTAAACCCTTATGAACACGGAGAATGCTATGTAACCGAAGATGGTGCGGAGACGGATCTGGATTTAGGACACTATGAGCGTTATCTTGATGCGCCTACTTCTCAAAACAACAACGTTACAACAGGGAAAATCTACCAAACGGTTATCGAAAAAGAAAGAAAAGGAGACTTTCTTGGAAAAACAGTTCAGGTAATTCCTCATATCACGAACGAAATTAAGCGTAGAATTAAAATTTTATCTAAACAGAACTACGATATCATTATTACTGAGATCGGTGGAACTGTAGGAGATATAGAATCTTTGCCCTACATTGAAACTGTACGTCAGTTGAAGTGGGAATTGGGCGAGAAAAATTCTATGGTGATTCACTTAACTTTATTGCCGTATTTGGCTTCAAGTGGAGAATTAAAAACAAAACCTTCGCAGCATTCTGTTCGTCAATTGATGGAAAGTGGAATTATGGCCGATGTTTTGGTTTGTAGAACGGAACACAAAATTCCAAAAGATCAGAGAGCGAAACTGGCTCAGTTCTGTAACGTTTCTTTGGATAATGTAATTGAATGTAAAGATTTGGAAACTATTTATGAAGTTCCAATGTACCTTCAAAAACAAAACTTTGATGATGTAGTTTTAAAAGAATTAGATCTTAAAAGTGATAAAAAAGCAGATCTGAAAGACTGGGAAACTTTCCTGAAGAAATTTAAAAATCCTAAGAAGACTGTAGAAATTGCTTTGGTAGGAAAATATGTTTCTCTTCAGGATTCTTATATTTCTATTGCTGAAGCTTTCAAACATGCAGGTGCAGATTTGGAAACCGAAGTAAAAGTAAGATGGGTTTACAGTGGTGATTTAACGAAAGAAAATATCAAAGAAACTTTAGATGGAGTTTCAGGTATTTTGGTTGCACCAGGATTTGGAGACAGAGGTATTGAAGGTAAAATCCTTACCGCTCAGTATGCAAGAGAAAATAAAGTTCCTATGTTGGGAATCTGTTTAGGAATGCAGATCATGACTGTGGAGTTTGCAAGAAATGTTTTAGGATATTCTAAAGCCAACTCAATGGAATTTGATTCTTCTACAGAGCATCCTGTAATTTCTTTAATGGAAGAACAGAAAAATGTGGTCGACAAAGGAGGTACAATGCGTCTTGGAGCTTGGAAATGTTCTTTGAAAAACGGTTCAAAATTAAACGAAATTTACGGAGCGAAAAATATTTCTGAAAGACACCGTCACCGTTATGAATTCAACAGTGATTATATCGGCGAATTCGAGAAAAACGGCTTCTTAGCAACAGGTACAAATCCTGAAACAGGTTTGGTAGAAGCATTAGAAATGCCGAATCATCCATTCTACGTTGGGGTACAGTATCACCCGGAATATAAGAGTACGGTTGCAACGCCGCATCCTTTATTCAGAGCTTTCATTAAAGCATGCTCAGCTAAATAAAGTAATTCTAAAATTACAAACGTCATATATAAACTCAGACTGATTATTCTCAGCCTGAGTTTATTATATAGTAACACATTATAGTATAGAGTTTTGATAAAAAAACAGTATTTTTGTCGACTCTAAAATGTATAATATTTTGATATACATTTTAAATGAAAATTTGAACCACAAAAGAAACCAAAGCTTTTAGTCTAAAAAACTTGGAGTATTTCACTTTTTAGTAAATAAAAGTTCTCAAAATAAGAAAATCAAAGATTTTCAAAAACTTTAATGTTCTTTTAAAAGAATTGAGATGCTTTAGAAGAATTATTAAAAAAACTTTTGTGCCTTTTGTGGTTAATTAAAGAAAAAAATATTTAAAAAATTTTAATAAAAATAAAATGCAACAGAACAACGGACTCGATAAAAGTCAGATTATTAGTTTTGCGGTTTTATGTTTGGTTCTTTTCGGATTCATGTTTTATTTCCAAAGGAATAGCGCTGAAGAAGAAAAACTGAAAGCTGAACAACAAAAAACAGAACAAGCTAAAACTCCAGTGAAACAAACTCCGGCAGCCGATATCAATCCCAATGTAACCCCGAATGCGATTCAGGTTTCCAATTTGGCAAACAACGAGCTGAAGCTTGAGTTTTCAAGTTTAGGAGGTCAGGTTTCAAAAGTTGAGCTTTTAAAATACAAAGCTTATGATCAGAAAACTGACAAAGCCGATCTTCCGCTTAATCTGATTACAAAAAATAACTCGAGCTACGGTTTTCAGTTCAAAGATAAATCTGGAAAAACTGTCAATACCAAAGATTTGGTGTTTTCTCCGGTTGTTAATGGTAACTCAGTTACTTTAACGGCAAACTACAACGGTGCAGTAATTCAGTTTATTTATACTTTAAATAATAATCCTAAAGCTGAGCTTAAAGATCAATATACTTTAGATTTTAAAGTGAGAACTCAAAGTTTGGCGAATGTAACTTCTGATAATAAAGCAGATTTTACTTGGGATTATAGTGTAAGAAACTTAGAAAAAGGTAGAGCTCAGGAACAAACCCATTCAGAATTTGCTTATGCGTTTAATAATTATAAAGATTATGATTATGATGGCAGAACAGATATGAATGAGGAAAAAGAAACTCTTAACTGGATTGGTGTAAAACAGCAGTTTTTCTCTTCTGTAATCGAATCTAAAACAGGTTTCACAAATAGTAAAGGAAATCAGGAGTCAATTGAAGAAGGCGAATATTTGAAAAAATTGAATTTCGAAGGTTTCGTAGCAATGAACGGAGGGGAATTTAATCAGGATTTTACATGGTATTTTATGCCATTGGATTTACCTTTATTAAAATCTTACGACAAAAATTTTGATGAAATTTTACCATTAGGTTGGTCTTTCATAGGAGGTATGAACCGTTATTTCTTCATGTGGTTATACAGTATTATCGCAGGATGGGGAATATCAGCAGGATGGGTAATTTTCTTAATGACGATTATTGTGAAATTAATCTTGTCACCAATTATGTACAAACAACATAAATTGAGTGCAATGATGAAAGTAATTCGTCCTGAGATTGATGAAGCGAATGCAAAATTCAAGGATGCAGATCCTATGAAAAAGCAGCAGGCAACGATGGAAATCTACAGAAAAGCAGGGGTTAATCAAATGGCGGGATGTCTTCCGGCGTTGGTACAGATTCCGATTTTCTATGCATTGTTCAGATTCTTCCCGAACTTTATTGACCTAAGAGGACAAGGATTCTGGTTTGCAAAAGATCTTACCGCGTATGATGATTTGATTAAACTACCATTTAAAATTCCTTTTCTGGGAGATCATTTAAGTGTTTTTGCGATTGCGTGTACGATTGTGATTTTAATTTATACGGTAATGACTTCAGGAAATATGCAGCAGCCACAACAGGAAGGTATGCCAAATATGAAAGTGATTATGTATATTTTCCCTATCACATTCTTATTCTTTTTAAATACTTCTGCATCTGGTTTATCTTGGTATTATTTTGTATCGAATGCGATTAATATTTTGATTATCCTCGTCATTAAGTATGTAATTCTAGATGAAAAGAAAATTCATGCCCAAATTCAGGCCAACAAAGAAAAGCCTAAAGCGGAAGGAAAATTCCAAAAGCGAATGAGAGAAATGATGGAAAAGGCTCAGGACGCACAGAAAGCGCAAGAGCAAACGAAAGGCAAGAAAAAATAACTTATTATAACAGAAAGAGAAGCAATTTATTGCTTCTCTTTTTTATTTAGAAATAATTTAAATTAACAAGAGGCTTATTTCTTTAATGATAATTCACCAGTGATTTATCTCTAGTCATATTTTAAACGGAAAGACTGTCGGTGATATTTTGTGATACCGTGCTTTATCAGGGCTTCCTGATGCTTTTTTGTAGCGTAACCAAAGTTAGTATTCCACCCATACTCCGGATGTTCTTCGTGGAGTTCTATCATCAATTTATCTCGATAATTTTTTGCTAAAATTGAAGCAGCTGCAATTGATAAAAATTTAGAATCCCCTTTAATGACACATTGATGTGGAATAAAATTATAAGGGTGAAATTTATTTCCGTCTACTAAAATAAATTCGGGTCTTACAGCTAGCTTGTCTAAAGCTCTGTGCACGGCATGAATACTGGCGTTCAATATATTATGCTCGTCAATGAATGCAGGAGAAAGCTCGGCAATTGCAAAACTTTTCACATTATCCTTAATGTAACTATCCAAATCCATCCTCGTTTTAAAGCTCAACTTCTTTGAATCATTAACAAGGTTCTGTTCAAAATTTTCATCTAAAATTACAGCTGCCGCAACAACCGGTCCGCACAGACAACCTCTTCCAACTTCGTCGCAACCTGCTTCGATATAATTATTTGACCATTTCTTTAGTAAATCCATAAATTTTAACATTTAATAGTTGTAAGAATGTAGGGAAACCTCAAATGTTATGTTAAAAATAATAATTTTTTGAAATTTTAACAGTTTTATATGAGAAGTTTTTACAACTTTGTTCACACAAAATTAATATTAATATGAAGAAATTAACCGCAGGGGTACTAATTTTAGTACTTTCCTCGTCTTTTGTGGTTGTTCAAGCACAGACAAAGCCTGGAGATACCCTAAAAACACAAGAAATCGAAGAAGTGGTGGTTACCGCTTTAGGCATTAAAAGAGAGAAAAAATCTCTTGGATATGCATCTCAGGAAGTAAAAGCAGATAAATTATTTGACGGAACTACAAATACAGGAAACATAGCATCTCAGCTTTCTGGTAAAGTTGCTGGTCTGAATGTAAATACTACATCTAACTTTGGAGGTTCTGCTAACTTAGTTATTCGTGGTGTAAAATCTATAAATGGAACTAATCCTTTAATCGTTATCGATGGATCACCAGTTGATAATTCCGTAACGTCTTTTGGAACTCAAAACGGGGGATTTGATTTAGGAAATGCTTTATCTGATATCAATCAAGAAGATATCGAATCTGTTAACGTTCTTAAGGGTGCCGCTGCATCTGCATTATATGGAGAAAGAGGACTAAATGGAGTAATCGTTATTACTACAAAAAATGGTAAAGGAAAAGATGACAAATCTTGGGGAGTTACCTTATCTTCTTCAGTACAAGCGGGATTTATTGATAAATCTACTTTTGCGAAGTATCAAACTCGATATGGAGGCGGATACGATCCTTCATTTTATTATGGAAGTGCTGGAGATGGTTTAGACTTTGCCAATTTTGGTGAAGATGCATCTTGGGGGCCTGAATATAATCCAAATTTATTAGTTTATCAATGGGATTCTTTCGATCCGACATCTCCAAATTATAACAAAGCAACTCCATGGGTAGCGGCGAAGAATGGTCCTCTGAAATTTTTCGAAACACCAATGTCATTTGTTAATTCTATTTCCTTGTCAAAAGGTAGTAAAGGGTTTAATTTTAATTTAACGTATGACAACAATCTTTCTAACGGTCTGTTACCTAATTCGGATTTAAGAAAAAATACGTTATCTACAAAGATTAATTATGATTTAAACCCCAAGCTACATGCAACAGTTTACTCAACTTTAACACTTCAAGGAACTACTGGTAGAACTGAGACAGGTTATAATGATAATGTTGTTGGAGGATTTAGACAATGGTGGCAGACCAATGTTGATGTTGAGGCATTGAAAAATGCATATTTTAATAATGTTAATAATCCTACGCTTGCAAATAATTATGGAAACGTAACTTGGAATAGATCTGCTGATGATGATGGAACTCCAGCATTCTGGAATAATCCATATTTTCAACGTTACCAAAACTATTCTACTGATGATAGAACAAGAACTTTCTCGTATGCACAACTAACGTACGATGTTGATAGCCATATAAATATTACAGGTAAGTTAAGCTATGATAATACCAACTTAGTTTTTGAAAGGAGATTAGCTCCTGGATCTTATCCTCAAAATTTTGGAGTGTCAGGTAAAGCTGTTGGCTCTGGATATCACAGATATGATTTAAAAAGAAGCGAGACAAACTATGATGTATTTGCTAACTATAAATATGATTTAACTTCTTGGTTAAACTTGAGTGGGATTGCAGGAGGAAATGTAAGACGGAATTATTTAAGTACAATTGAAGCATCTACTGAAGGAGGATTAATTAAAAGAGGATACTATTCATTAGATAATTCTAAAGCGCCTCTTTTAAATCCTGTAGAGTATGAAGCAACAACACAAACGAATAGTTTATATGCTACGGCTTCTTTTGATTTTAATAAAATGTTTTATCTGGATGGAACAATAAGAAGAGATGTTAGCTCAACACTTCCTGATGGAAATAACAAATTTACTTATGCATCTGTTTCTGGTTCATTAGTATTATCAGAATTATTGAAAGCTGAAAAATCAATTATGAATTTTTGGAAAATAAGAGGTAATTATGCTGAAGTTGGAGGAACTGCTGACCCATATCAGCTAAACTACACATATTATACAGCTGGATACTTTAATACGGGTAACGGAAATGTAAATATTTACAGACCTCAAACCATTCTGAATAATCCTAATTTAAAACCTCAACGTTCCAAAGAATTTGAATTTGGTACAGAAATTCATTTTTTAAGAGACAGAATAATCTTTGATGGTGCTTATTATGATTCAAAGACAGTCAACCAATTAATCAGACCTGATATTTCCGCAGGTTCAGGGAGTTTAGGAGCAGCAATTAATGCTGGCCAAATTAATAATAAAGGAATTGAACTACATTTAGGTATTAGTCCAATTAAAACGCAGGATTTTTCTTGGGATATTGATGCTAACTGGGCTAGAAATAGAAGTAAAGTCGTTGAGTTAGACCAGGGACTTCAAGTTTACCAGTTAGTTGGTCTAGTAGGGGGGGCTTCTATCGTAGCTTCGGTAGGTAATCAATGGGGAGATATTTATGGAAGCGATTATGTTTATTTAAACGGAGAAAAAGTAGTTGATCCAGATACAGGATTATATCAAACTGAAAGCAGTAAAGTAATAGGAAATGTTCAAGCTAAATGGACAGGAGGTTTAAGAAACTCATTTAGATATAAAAATATTTCATTAAGTTTTTTAATTGATGTTCGCCACGGAGGAGATGTATTTTCATCAGATATGTATTACGGGCTTGCAAGTGGTTTATTTCCAGAGACCGCAGTTGATGGTTATAGAACTAATACACCCGTTTTGGCTGGTGTAAATCCTAATGGTCAAGTAAATACAAGTCCAGTTAGTGGGGTTGATCCTAATGAATATGCCAATAATCCTTATGATGGATATGCTATCGCTCCAGATAAAAGATTTGTATATGATGGCTCTTATGTGAAATTGAGAGAAGCAAGCATCACTTATTCTCTTCCCAAGAGTTTATTAGTAAATACATTTATTAATGATGCCAAAATATCAATTGTAGGTAGAAATCTATGGATTATTCATAAAAATCTTCCTTATGCTGACCCAGAATCCTCACAAATGGGAGGACTATATTCGTATGGATCATCAGTAGGTTCTGTACCTACTACAAGAGAGCTTGGAGTAAACTTTACATTTAAATTCTAAAATTTAAGACTACTTAAAATGAAAAATTTCAAAAAAATATTATATACGGGAGGAGTTGTTGCTTCATTATTGTTATTTAACTCATGCCAAAGCGATATCACTTCTTTAAATGATGATCCTAAACATCCATCTAGTGTACCTTCGGGAAATATGTTAGCAACAAGTATGTATCAGGGTTTTTATTATATGTACACTGGAAGTGTAAATTTTAATAACTATCGTTTCTTTACTCAGCAATGGACTGAAACTATTTATACCCAAGAGACAAATTATAATTTAATTACTCGAAATCAACCTCGAAATCATTTCAGAAGAATGTATGTTTATACGTTAGCTCCTCTGGAACAAGCTAAAAAAGATCTTCCAACAGAAATTAATGCAGATCCTGAAGTTGTTGATAATAAATGGGCGACTTTAGAAATAGCCTCCGTTTTTACATGGGAAAATATTGTAGATACTTATGGAAATGTGCCATATAAAGAAGCTCTACAAGGAGAAACTATTAAATCTCCTAAATATGATAATGCTAAAACGATATATTTGGATTTGATTTCAAGATTAAATATTGCAATAGCAAAAATTCATGCGACAAAAGAAGGATATCCTGAAGATTTAGTATACTCTGGAGATATGACAAAATGGATTAAGCTTGCTAATTCTATAAAGTTAAGATTAGCAATTAACCTTGCAGATGTTGATCCAGCTACTTCTAAAGCTGTAGCAGAAAGCGCTATCAGTGGAGGAGTGTTAGCTTCAGCAACTGATTCTTATTCTTTGAAATTTGATGGTAATACTTTTACAAATCCTCTATTTGATGATTTAGTAGCATCGGGTAGAAACGATTATATTCCTTCGAATGTTATGGTGAATCCTATGAATACTAAATCTGACCCTAGAAGAGCTGCTTATTTTACTCAAGTAGGAGGTATTTATAAAGGTGGTGTATATGGAACCTCAAATTCTTTTGCTAATAATTCTCATGTGAATCCAACTTTTTTAACTGGAAATGCAGTTGCTAATTTATTTAGTTATACAGAAGTATTATTTTTAAAGGCAGAAGCTGCTCAAAGAGGATATAATGTTGGCGGTGGGACTGCAGCCAGTTTATATGCAGATGCAGTTATGGCTTCAATGTTAGAAAATGGGATATCTGCGACTGATGCTGCTACATATATCGCTGCTAATCCTTACAACGCAGGTAATTGGAAACAATCAATTGGATATGAAGGCTGGATTGCAATGTGGAATAATCCATTTGCTGCTTGGAATTTTACAAGAAGACTGGATAATCCTGTGCTTACAGCTCCACCTTCGTCATATATTGGAGGTATTCCGTACAGAATGCCATATTCAGATCAGGAATATGTTACTAACAATGCCAATGTTTCTTCTGCTGCAAGCGCAATAGGAGGAGATAAAGCAACAACAAAACTTTTCTGGGATATTAATTAATAACCTTCTTTCAACATTCATATTAAAACCGCATTAGTGCGGTTTTTTTATTTCCGTATATTTGCATTTCAAATTAGAATAATGAATATTAAAGATATAATAGAACAAAAACTGGTAGAGGTTATTCTTAACGTCTATCAGTTGAAAGATATAAAACTTGAAATCCAGGAAAATAAAACTGAGTTTGAGGGAGATTTTACCATCGTTACTTTTCCTTTGGTAAAACAATTAAAGAAAAATCCTGAAAGCATTGGGGTAGAATTGGGAGAAGGATTAACAACTCAGACCGAATTGCTGGAAAGCTTTAACGTGGTAAAAGGATTTTTAAATGTAAAAGTTAAAAACCAATTCTTTGTAGATCAGTTTAAAACGGTTTCTGAACAGTTTTTTAATATAGAAAAGAAAAATGCAACTGTAATGGTGGAATATTCTTCACCGAATACCAACAAACCATTGCATTTGGGTCATATCAGAAATAACTTATTAGGTTTTTCTGTCGCTCAGATTCTTAAAGAAGCTGGGTATGATGTTATAAAAAGTCAGATTATTAATGACAGAGGAATTCATATCTGTAAATCGATGTTGGCTTGGGAAAAATTTGGAAAAGGAGAAACACCGAATGCAGAAACGAAAGGAGATAAATTTGTAGGAAACTACTATGTAAAATTTGACCAGGAATACAAAAAAGAAATAGCTGAACTTATTGCGAATGGAAGCACTGAAGATCAGGCTAAAAAAGATGCTCCTTTAATGAAAGAAGCTCAACAAATGCTTTTGGATTGGGAAAATGGTGATGAAAAAGTAAGAAATCTTTGGAGCGAAATGAACTCTTGGGTTTATGATGGTTTCAATCAGACTTACAAAAGATTGGGCGTAGATTTCGATCAGGTTCAGTATGAAAGCAATACTTATATTTTAGGAAAAGACCTTATTCAGGAAGGTTTAGATAAAGGTGTTCTGTATCAGAAAGAAGACGGTTCGGTTTGGTGTGATTTAACGGCTGAAGGTTTAGACGAAAAACTTTTGCTTCGTTCAGACGGAACTTCTGTGTATATGACCCAAGATTTGGGAACAGCGGTTCAGCGTTTTAAAGAAAACGATATTCAGAAACTTATTTATACAGTAGGAAACGAACAGGATTATCATTTCCAGGTTTTATTTAAAATTTTAGGGAAATTAGGATATTCTTGGGCAGATCAGTTGTACCATTTATCTTATGGAATGGTAGAACTTCCAAACGGAAAAATGAAATCTCGTGAAGGAACAGTTGTCGATGCTGACGATTTGATGCAGGAAATGTATAATGAAGCAAAATTAAAAGCAATTGAGCAAGGAAGATTAGAGGGTCTTACCGACGAAGAAAAAGAAATTTCTTATGAGGTTATTGGTCAGGCTGCATTGAAATATTTCATGCTGAAAGTAGATCCAAAGAAAAAAATGCTTTTCAATCCTGAAGAAAGTATTGATTTTAATGGAAATACAGGACCGTTTATTTTATACACTTATGCTCGTATTCAATCGTTGTTGATTAAAGCAAATTATTTGAATAGAGAAATTGCTGAGGTAGAATTAAATCAGCATGAAAAAGAAGTAATTATGCAATTGGCAAATTATAAATCTGTTGTTGAAAGAGCATCTGAATCATTAAGTCCAGCTTTAGTTGCAAATTATCTTTATGATTTAGTAAAATCTTACAATTCATTCTATCAAAGCAATATAATTCTAAAACTTGAAGATGAAGATTTAAAACAATTCCGTTTGAATTTATCAAATCTCACTGCACAAACAATAAAGAAATCATTAAGCTTACTGGGAATAGGAACCGTAAACAGAATGTAAAAATAAATCCTCCTGAAAATTTCGGGAGGATTTTTATTTTAAACCTGAGCTTCGTTTTGAATCTGGCTTTCTCGATAGAGTTTTGCACTGCTCCATTTAGCATGTTTAGAAGGAACAATCTTGTATCCTTTTCGATAAGTATATACTTTCGTAAATTCTGCACCGAAGAAAATCAGCATACACGAATAATTGATCCACATCATAATTAAAATCACCGTTCCAGCAGTTCCGAAAGCTGAGGTAGGTTTAAACTGACCGAAGTAAAGGCTCAGCAAAAATTTACCTAAAGTAAAAAGAGCTGCAGTAAGTAAAGCTCCTTTCCAAACCGATTTCCAACTGATTTCTACATCGGGAAGTACTTTAAACATCAATGCAAAAAGGACGACAATAACTAAAAAACCTACGGTGAAATTAATAATTTCTACAATGATATACGTTTCAAGACCGAAATAGGTCGTGATAAAATTATTAAAAAGCCCGATTAATGAGGATAAAACCATTGTGATCATCAGTAAAAATCCTAAAATTAAAATCATACCCAAAGAATTGGCTCGGTCTAAAAGAAATTTTACCAAAGCTTTTTTCGGAGCTGCTTCTACATCCCAAAGGTTATTTAAAGACTTCTGCAACTGAAAAAATAGGGTAGTGGAACCGTAAACCAATGACCCAATTCCTACAATTTTCATAAAAATATTTTCTTTATCGATGAGCGCTCCTGCAATCATATCCTGAATGCTTTTGGCAACATCTTGTCCCATCAATCCGCTAATCTGAGTACTGATTTGTCCGCGAATGGCTTCTTCACCAAAAAAATATCCTGCGATCCAGATAATAATGATCAACAATCCCGGAATTGAGAAAATGGCATAATAAGCCAAACTTGCTGAGTCATTGGAAGCAGATGAATTATTCCATTCTGTAAATGTTTCTTTTACGGTTTCCCAGAAAAATTTGAGTTCTTTTAGCATAGTTAGAATATTAATAGATGTGATTTGATGATGAATATTGTCTTCAGTTTGAAATCAAGAAATGACAATATATTGTTGTAGGATTTAAGGCAAAGATTATTCCTTAACGTGAATTTTAATATATAAAAGGAGAAAATTTACTTAATAAAGTGTAAATAGTTTCATCAAATTATCAATAGATAAGTTTTGGCTAAAGCCAGATGAATTATGGTAAACTAAAAAACGGGCTAAAGCCCGTTCCTATTGATATTGAAATATTGTGTTGCTTTTTTATGTAATAAATCAGAGCTGTTCACTAACTAACTAACTAACTAACTAACTAACTAACTAACTAACTAACTAAAATCAGCTTTTTAGAAAGGATATCCAATGGCAATATTCAGAATCAGATTATCTTTTCTCCAGCTTGAATCTCCAAAATTGATTCTGTCGAAAGTCCATCGGTCGCCTTTTTCGTAATATGGAACTCTTAGAGGCATTGCCAAATCAAGTCTTAAAACTAAAATTGAGAAATCTAATCGTAGACCAACTCCGGCTCCTACAGCAATTTCGGTTAAGAAATCTTTAGAAAATTTTCCTCCCGGTCTTGTATTAACTCCTTTATCATCGATATCATCATTAATCAGCCAGATGTTTCCGGCATCTACAAATGCGGCAACATTTAAGAATTTATAAAGATTGGCTCTGTATTCTGCATTGAATTCTAACTTCACATCACCCGACTGATCAAACATAAACCTATTTTTTTCTTGATCAGGTCTCGGATCGTAACTTCCAGGACCTAAAGTTCTTGCTCTGAATGCTCTGATACTGTTACTTCCTCCTACAAAAAACTGTCTTGAGAAAGGAATATGCTCTGAATTTCCGTAAGGAATGGCAACTCCTGCAATAAGTCTTGACGCGAAAGATGTTTTCTCATTAAACTTATGATAGAATCTTACATCGTTTTCAATTTTGGCATACTGACTGAAAGGAATACCGAAAATTGTTTTCTCTTTTCCCTCTTTTGCATTGGCTCCCGTTACAAGACCTGTAATATTTCCTGCTAAATCGAGCATTCCTTTATAGTAGAATGTATTTTTTCTCGGAAGCATTGTTGTGGAGTAGGTGTAAGAATAAGTGGGTCCAAAAATTAATTGTTTGTCAACAATTCTTTGTTGATAAGCATTGCCGTCTGAAATTGAATCAAATTTTGCAGTAACATTGGCCGGACGAATTAAAGAAACGTCAAAAATATTGAGTTCATGTTCTTTTCTTACATTTTCTTTCCATTGATATCCAAATGAAGCATTAAATGTATTTAAAGAGTATAAAGTGGTTCTGTTCTGAAATTCATAACCTAATTTAACATTGGTTCTCGGTACGAAAGCACTCGAAGAATTAAAACGGAAAGGCGCTACAATTCTCGGAATAGATAATTGTACATTAGTTCCCGCTCTGAAAATATTTTCAGCATCTGCAGGACCGCCCATTTGAACATCGAATGCTCCATAAACAGAAGCTTTAAACTGTTCTGCACCACGGAAAAAATTTCGTTGCGTCCAGTTTAAATTTAATTCACTTCCTGCATAATTCGCAGAATTGGTTCTTCCCAAAGCTTCCAAGCGTAAAGATTGAAGTTCTCTTGGAGTCAATACATAATATGCATCAAACTTATGATTTAAAGAATCTGAAACGACAAATTCATTTTTCACAAATTTAAAAACACCCAGACTGATCAATCGGTTAAGTGATAAATTGTGGTCTTTTCTATTGTAGATATCACCTTGATTGAAATATAAAGCTCGGTCAAAAATTCTTGGTTTAAATTTTTTATCAGGATCAACTACGTAAATATTATTGTACTCATATCCTTTCAAAGAATCGGGATTCATCGGGATATTGTATTTTCCTTTTTTAGCATCACGGAGATTGTAATTAGGAAAAACAACCACTTTATCAATCGTAAATTGTTCGGTTGCCAATTTCGGTGTGTTGTCTTTCAGCTTTACGATAAGCTCAACTTTTGGATCTTTAGTTACCGTACTGTCTGCTTGCACAATAATATTGTCTGGACTGAAATAATAAAAACCTTTGTCTTTTAGCTCATTGTCGATTCTTTGTCGTTCGTTTTTGATGACATCAAGATCGAACGGATTTCCTGCTTTAAGTAACGTTTTTTCTTTTAAATTCTGTATTTCGGAATTTATAAGTGTAGAATCTTTTGGGAAATTCACATTGCTGATTAAATATCTCGCTCCAGGATTTAAGATGTAAATGACCTGCGCTTTTTTATTTTTTGAAACCGTGTCATATTTAGCTTTTGCATTAAAATAACCTTTGTTTTCAGAATAATTTACTATAATGTCTTTATTAAATTCTCTGTCAACATCTCCCAATAAAACTGGTTCTTCACCAAATTTATATTTCAGCCAGTATTTTATGCCTTTTTCTTTTTTAGGTTCTTTCGTAGTATTGTATGCATACAGTTTCGGTCTTAAACCAAGAAAAGTAGAATTAGGTTTTGGGGTGAGGCTTTCTTCCAATGCAGACTGCAATTCACTTTTTTCTTTTTTTGAAAGAGAATCGTTTTCTATTTTTACTTCAGCTCCGGTATAGAGCATTTGCCCGTCTTTCAGAAATTTGGTATTGCTACAAGAGATAACTGCCACCGTCATTCCCGATGCCAAAAAATATTTGCAGTATATATTAAAGGTATTCTTCATTATTTAAATTCTACGACTTGGTTATCTTGTTTTCTTTTATTTTCTCTGATTTCCTTGTTTCTCTGATTTCTCGATTTACGGAAGATATCACGGAATTTATCGTAATCTAATGTGATAATAAACCCAACTCCGGTTTCTATAATTTGTCCTTGTAAAGCAACCTGATAATCATTTTTTCGGTAAGCTCTTAGCATATATCTTCCGTCTCTAGAAAGGCTGTAATCTATCGTAACATCTCCTGCAATATTGGTCGTATTCTCGTTTTGTCTCGCTTCACCTTCCAATCCGAAATTACTTCCTACCGTAACTTTTAGACGGTCATTTAATAATTTTTTGCTGATGTCGATATTCAGGTCGGTTCTTGTATTCTGTTGTCCGGTAGAATAATCTTCGGTAGATTCAAGATCAAAATTCAGATCAACTCCTTTTATAAGATTTGAAGCAATATTATTAAGTTGTTGCGAAAGAATTTTACTCACACTCTGTCTCGCCAATGTCTCAGCTGAAACTCCGGAATTGCTTTCGAAAGGATTTTCACCGATAAAACGATTCAGTAAGAGCAAAGCAAAAACCTGCTTATTCATTTCATTTTCGTCTTGTCGCAATTGAGATAATTTTCCGTCTACTGTTTCTGTAACGGTAGAAGAAACCGCGTTATTTTTTTCGTCTGTGGTAATATCAAAAGAGATATCAGGTTTCAAAAGTTCTCCTTTAAGAATCAGTAATGTATTGAATGGAATTCTTTGTTTAAACTGATTAAGATCTGCAGGATTTCCTCCAAACTGTTGTTCCACAAGATCAATAGGCGCTGCATTGGTTTTATAGATTGCGGTAATATCTAATTTGGCAGTTGTTGGTTCGCCGGTCCAGGTGATGGTACTTCCTTTTTGGATGTCAAATTTTCTTTTCAAAAGACTGACAGACATTTCGTAGCTTCCTTTTTCTACCTGATAAACGCCGACTAAAGTTGTTTTTCCTGAAGGATCAATTCCGCCCGTTAAATCTGCTTCACCCTGAAGTTTTACAAAATCTCCGTTGGCTTTGTCAATAATGATCGACATTTTTGCTTCTTTATCTACTTCAATATTAACATTCACATCCAATCCTTTAATAGGACTTTCTGCTTTGACAGAATCAGCTTTTATGGTTTTATTAAGAGCAATCTGATCCTGATCGATGAATTCTACAATCCCGTCTCTTTCCTGTAACGACGGGCTCGATTGCGGAAGGACAAAAGTGAAATCTGTTTTTTCTGAAACTGCCAATCTACCATCAACTTTTGGTAAATCTAGATTCCCACCCACTTTTAATGCCGCATCAATTGCAAGAATTCCGTACATCATAGCATCGTTTGATTTTTCAGAATTTACGACTTTGAAATCTTTAGCTTTTAGGTCTAAATTAAATGCAAAATCTCTGTAAGTCTGCGTTAGAATTTGTCCGTCAATATTCAGAGCATTTCCGTCTTTGTCTTTAATTTTAAAGTCGTCAAACTCAATTCCGCGGTTGGTAAATCCTATTTTATCGTTGATGTTTCTGAAATCACTTCCGGTTTGCGCAATCATTAATCCGACATTATTTAGTTTAATATCACCCAAAATTCTCGGTGCAGTTGTCGTTCCTGTAATTTTTAAATCTCCCGAAAGATAACCTTCGGTATTGGTAATTGCATTCATCGAAAAGCCCTGAAGTGTTTTCATCTGAAGCTGATTCATATTTAAATTTAAATCAAACGTACTCGAAGTAGTGTTGTAATTTCCTAAAATCTTCACATCATTATTATTCCCGGAAAGTGCAATGTCTGCATTCAGAAGATTTGCGGATTGGTTATTGACTTTAATCGCCAAATTTCCTACCGGACTTCCATAAACAATCAGATCAGAAACATTGATGTCTGAAGTGAACGTCATATTTTTGGTTAAATCTCTCAACTGCGCTGTTCCGTTGATGGTTCCTTTCGCTAACAATGAATCTTTTTTGATGATCTCTGTAATCGTTTCAATTTTAAAATCTTTCAAAGAAACATTCAGCGGACTGGTTGGTGAACTGCTTTCAGACTGTAAAGAGATTTCGGCTCCCGAATTGGAAAGTTTAAAATTATCCGCAACAATTCCCTGACTGAAAATCTGAATTTTATTGTTTTCAGCAACCGTCCAATCCATATAATTTAATTTTAAACCATTCGGATTCAACGATATTTCGGTAACATCATTCAGCGATTTGGCATTTCCTGCAATCAGGAACTGCGTTTGATCTTTATCGTCTTTTGTGGTGATATTATAATTGATGATATTATTGGCAACATCGCCATTAATGTTCACTTTATTTAAAGCAAAACTTTCACTTTTCAAAGCAGCAACACTAAGATCATATTGTAAAGCCTGATTTTCGTTGGTGATTTTCAGATTGGTGTTTTCTAAAGTATTTGTTCCGTACAAAACCTGTGGAATTTTTGCATCTAATTCTATTTTCTGAGAATCTGCATTGTAATTTCCTGTAATATTGATGGTTTCAAAACTTTTCAGATCCGGTACAAATTTTCTGATCAAGTCATCATTTTTAATCGCTGCATTGATGGTGAAAAATTGTCCGGCATCAATTTTCTGAGCTTTGCCAGGTTTTTGAAACTGATAATATTGATTAATGGTTTGCGATAAAGCTCCAAAAATCTGAGTCAGTTTATATTTACCATTCAATTCAACATCTGCAATCTGCGAATTGAATTGAATTAAAGTTGAATCTGCTCTTGAAACTGCATTCAATCTAACTTCCTGGATAGGGTAGACTTCTTTGGTATCTGAAATGGCAAAATCCTTTAAATTAAGATATCCGTTCAGATTATCCGGATCTAAGCTTTTAAAATCGGCATCAATTCCACCCGCAATGATCATTGGAGAACTGTAGAATCCTAATTTGTTTAGATCTAATTTATTAATATTTCCATTGACTTTTACTGTCGGATTTTTCTCATCGTAAACTCCGGAAGCAGCAAGATGTAAATTGGCATTCGGATCTTTTGAGTTTAAATCAATATCATAAGCGCCACGGTTTATTTTACCTTTCAGATTCATATTCTGATAGGTGTAACCGTTGTAAGTTGCAGATCGTACGTCACCCGAAAGATTTGCAGACATTGTTTTTGGGTCAAAACCTTGTCCTTTTGCATTGATGGTTGCGGTGACACTTCCAATATCTTTATTTTGAATCAGTTTTCCGATCTGAAGACTCTGAAGATTGGCTTTTACATCAAAAGTTTCTCTGTTTTTTTTGCGCATATCGGCTTTAGCAATCACGGCAGCGTTTCCTAATGTGGAAGTCAGACGCAAATTGGCATCCACAACTTTGGTAGTACCTTTTGCAGTTCCACGGATTGTAAAAGAAGATGGCAAAGTAATATTGTTCGGAATTGTGTTTTTCGGAACTAAATTATAAATGGTTTTTGAAGAAGAAGAAACTTCTGCAATTTTTAGATCGTAATACAACTGATCAGGATTCATCGCATTTTTGATCTTTCCTGAAGCTAAAACTCTCAATTGGTCTAAACCTGAAACTTTCAGATTTTGAATCATTAAATCATTCACAGTTCCGTTCACCAATGCATTTACATTTAAAGTTGCATTAGGATATTTGTTAAATGGTGCGGTATTTTTTAAGGTCGGAACTAAATTTAAAATATCAGAAAAACCAATTTTAGAATCACGGATATCGGCTGAAATTTTTACCGCTCCAAGATTAAATGATAATTGGTCAATCGAATTATAATTTAAAATAACTTCGTCACGCAAAATGGTTTTCGGAGTCTGCAGGTAAAGGTTTTTTAAATACGCTTCTTTTTCTGCGTAAACAAAATCGGTGTTGAATTTTTGAATATCTAAACCTCTTGATTCCTGTATTTCTGCTGATTTTACAGAACCTGCAAAACCATTGTTTTCCATTTTAAAATTTCGAACGTCGATATTTAATTTATCAAAATTAAGATGGTTAAAATCCATTCCGCTTTTTGTAGGAGCGATGGCTGTATTGTTGTAAGCGATTTTTACATCATCTAAATGAAGTCTCCCCAAAAGGACTTTCATTGCTTTTTCTTTTGCCGAATTTTTTGAAACTTCAGGCTTTTCTTCGTTTTTAGGATTTGCGTTTTTCGTTGGAAGGAATAAATTGGCGTTGATATTTGCTCCGGTTAAATAAACATTTCCAACATTATAATCGTTGTTTTCAAGATCAATGCTGTTCACTTTCGTGCTTAATTCTTTAAAAAGAACTTTCGCAAACGTTTTGGTATTGTCGTCGCCGTAGTCAATATCAAAATTGGTTAGGTTTATTTTGTTTAAACCTAATTTCATTGCCTTTTTCTGATTCAGAGAATCTACTTTTTCTTCTACATTGGCTGCAACTTCCTTTACCAGATCTTGTTTTAGTTTTAATTTTAATCCATCAAGATTAATATCGTTTACTGCGTAAGAGTTGTTTTGAAGGTCGAAAGTTTTTACCCGGGTATCAAAAGATTTGAAATATACTTTAATATCGTTTCGGGATTGCTGATCGTTGAAAGTGATCCCGATATCTTTTAATTTAATTTTATCAAGAGAAATAATAAAAGGTTTTGACGGTTTTTGCTCCTGTTCTTTATCGGAAGTTGCAAAAGCATCAATAATATAATCGAAATTGAATTTTCCGTCTGGTTTTCTTACCACATTTGCGCGAACGCCTTCTAAATCTATGGAGGTAATATCAGCTTTAGAATTAATCAATTTCCACATGTCTAAACCGACATCAAATTTTTTCACCGCTAAAAGGGTATCGATATTCTGACCTTTTAAATATAGATTTTCCATCACCAAACTGTTTGGGAAAGCTATATAGACTTTGTCGAGACTTACTTTGGTTTTTATTTTTTTCTCAAGGTAAACTATGAGTTTATCTTTTACAAAGTTCTGAACCACCGGAAGTCTTAAACTTAAGATAAGCAGGATGATTAAAACGACAAAAGAGATAATTGTAATAACAATACCTCTGAGAATTTTTCTTTTGTTGAATTTCAGTTTCAAATTTTTGTGATTTAGACAAATATACAATTCGTTTTTGGGTTGGCGAACGGATTGTTTCACCGATGTTTAAATATTGAATCTTGTCTTATATTTTGAAAATTTGAAATTTAATAAGCTTCACCATAATTGTTTTTTTTGAAAAAGCCCATTGGTAAAGGCTTTGTTTAATAATATTAAGCAATATGTTTGCCAACGAGGGGTAGTTATGTTAAAAAAATGTAAATGTGGTAGCTGTTTTAAACTACAAAAACCTGCTCAGAGAACAGGTTTTTGCATGATGTATGCCTCAGTTGATAATTAAATATTATGGAATATTTAAAGTGAATAGGTTTTCAGATGTTAGTTGAGTTACAACTGCGACATACATCTGATGGAGATTCAATTCATAGTTTTATATATTTAGATGAGTAATTATTCTTGCCATTTTGCAATTTCTCCTTGCGGAGCTGCACCTCCTTGTTTTTCTGTGATAGGAGATTTTTCTTGATTGATATGATATATATAGGATGCGATTTTTTCGGCGTCTCTTCCTGTAATGGTTCCTTCTTTTATGAATGGACGCATGGTTGGGTTGTTTGGCGAACCGTTTTCGAGCATCCAGAAAACATTTTTAAATAAACTTTTCTCTTTAATGTTAATCCAGTGTGTATCGGTTAAGTTTGGACCGATGCCGCCTTTTCCGCCGTCTGCATGACAGGTTACACAATTGGTTTTAAATAATTGCTCACCTTCTGCAATATAATCAGCGCTATATTTTGCGGTTTCTAAATTAATAGGCGGAGCATTTTTTTCGTATTCTTCA
The DNA here is from genome assembly GCF_900143185.1 of Chryseobacterium scophthalmum. Taxonomy (NCBI): domain Bacteria; kingdom Pseudomonadati; phylum Bacteroidota; class Flavobacteriia; order Flavobacteriales; family Weeksellaceae; genus Chryseobacterium; species Chryseobacterium scophthalmum. The sequence goes on from NZ_FSRQ01000006.1 coordinate 155,982, forward strand.
ATGGAAGCCAGTTGTAATTTAGCTTCTTTATCGTATTCTGCTTCGGGATGAGCATAATCTGTGAAAGCAAACGCAATCATATAAACTGCACAGAAGATAATTCCGAAATAGAAAAGTCCGATCCACCATTTTGGTAATGAGTTGTCGAGTTCAGTAATTCCGTCGAACCCGTGATCAATCAAAATATCTTTTTCCTCAGCCTGCGATTGTTTTTTGAAAGCCGAATTCCAAAGTTTTAGATAATACGGAGTTGTTTTATCAGTAATATATTCCTGCTTCTCTTCTTCTGTCAATCTGCTGAACCTTTCGTTTTCTACCAAATCTCCGATAGAATTCATGATGAGCAATAAAATGGTGATGATGATTAACAATGCCCAAAAGAAAGGGGTAGAAAAATAATTGGCATCTTGTGCGAACATTTCGAACGCCATTACCGTAATTCCTATGGTTATTGCTATATATATAGATATGGGTGTTCTCGTTTTCATTGTAATAGATATTTAAAATTAATCTACGCTTGCTGTTTTGATGTCTGTCGTTTTGATGTCTGTTCCCAGTCTTTGCAGATAGGCAATCATGGCGATGATCTCTCTCTGTTCCATTGGTACAAAATTGTTTCCTTTGGCAATTTTCTCTTTATCCATTTGATCTTTTACATCGGTTGCTTCAGAATAAATTCTTTTTACAATCGCTTGTGACTGATTATTTGCCCATCGATCTGCTGAATCTATCTGTGCTTTGGTGTACGGAACATCAAAAGTATTTTTCATCAGTTTCATTTTATCAATCATTTGAGAACGATCCAGTTTGTTGGTAATCAGCCAAGGGAAACGCGGCATAATAGAACCTGCAGAAGTAATTCTTGGGTTGTACATATGTTTAAAATGCCATGAATCTGGGTTTCTTGCACCTTCTCTGTGAAGATCCGGTCCTGTTCTTTTTGATCCCCAAAGGAATGGTCTGTCGTAAACGAATTCTCCTGCTTTAGAATACTGTCCGTTTTTACCGTCAAATCTTGTTACTTCATCACGGAATGGTCTGATCATTTGTGAGTGACACGAGTTACAGCCTTCTCTTACATATAGATCTCTACCTTCCAACTCTAATGGTGAATAGGGTTTTACTGCAGATATTGTAGGTAAGTTGCTTTTTACAGTCAGTGTAGGAACAATTTCGACCAATCCACCGATTGCAATGGCTACAAAAGCTAATATTGATAATAGGTGAGGGGTTCTTTCTAACCAAAGGTGTACGCCTTCGCCTTCTTTTCTGCCTGAACCAACATTGGCTAAAGCTGGTGCTTCTGCAGGAACATTTTTCTGGAATGATCCGGCTTTAATTGTTTTGTAAACATTTACAACCATTAAAATAGCTCCACTCAGATAAAATAATCCACCCAAGAATCTCATTTTAAAGTAAGGAATAATCGCAGTCACAGTATCTAGCCAGTTTTTCCACAATAAAGTTCCATCTGGATTGAATTGTTTCCACATCAAACCTTGAGTAAATCCTGCGATATACATTGGAACGGCATAGAAAATAATTCCTAAAGTTCCCAGCCAGAAATGCCAGTTGGCTAATTTTTTAGACCAAAGTTCGGTTTTCCACATGATCGGAATCAGATAATAGATAACTCCGAATGCCATGAAACCATTCCATCCTAAAGCTCCTAAGTGAACGTGACCAATTACCCAGTCGGTGTAATGTCCGATTTTATTTAAAGATTTTGTTGCTAAAAGCGGTCCTTCAAAGGTCGCCATACCATAACAAGTAACTGCAACTACGAAGAATTTCAAGATAGGATTATCTCTTACTTTATCCCAGGCTCCTCTTAAAGTTAATAATCCATTCAACATTCCACCCCAAGACGGAGCGATCAACATGATTGAGAAACCTGTTCCCACCGCTTGAGCCCATGCTGGTAAAGCAGTATATTGAAGATGGTGAGGTCCTGCCCAAAGGTAAACGAAGATCAACGACCAAAAGTGAATAATTGAAAGTTTATATGAAAATACAGGTCTGTTGGCTGCTTTAGGCATAAAATAATACATTAAACCTAAAACCGGTGTCGTCAATACAAATGCAACCGCATTATGACCATACCACCATTGGACTAGGGCATCTTTCACTCCTGCGTAAGCAGAATATGATTTCCAGCTTGTAAAAGATAACGGAACTTCTAAATTATTAAAGATATGAAGCATCGCAACAGCAATCCATGTTGCAATATAAAACCAGATGGCTACATATAAATGACGCACTCTTCTTTTGGCAATCGTTCCAAACATATTGATTCCGAAAATTACCCAAGAGAAAGTTATCAAAATATCAATTGGCCACTCATGTTCAGCATATTCTTTTGAAGTGTTGATTCCCATTAAGAAAGTAATGACAACGGCGATGATCATAATTTGCCATGTCCAGAAATGAATCCATGAAAGCGTATCGCTGTACATTCTGGTTTTCAAAAGTCTTTGCATACTATAATAAGCCCCGCAGAAGAATGAATTACAAACAAAAGCAAAAATAACTGCACTCGTATGAAGCATTCTGATTCTTCCAAACCCTAAAGCACCCTGCGAATTGACTAATCCCTGAATATTCCCACTTCTTAAACTTTGAATGGTTGTATCGTCAGTACCAAATAAAAATTCAGGTAATTCAGGATAAAATAGCATCAAAGCAGCAGTTAATCCTAAAATAAAACCGATAATCCCGAATACTACAGTAGCATAAAGGAATGCTCTGACAATATTATTGTCATAATGAAATTTTTGCGTCTCCATAAATCTTGTATCTTGCAGCGAACAATATTTTTCATAGAATTTCCCTTAAATAAAGAGTTTCGGTGCTCTGAAAAAAAATATCATGCTGTGTATGTAATGTTTTGACAAAGGTATTTACTAACTTTGTCTAAGGCTATTAGATAAACTTCTAAAATATACCGAAAACTACTAAGCTATTGTGTAATGAAAATTTGTGGACAAAATATCAGGAAAATGCGACGCGACCGTGACCTTACTCAGGAATATATGGCCTTCGAAATGGGTATTTCTCAAAAAGCATATTCTGATATCGAAAATTCAAAAGTGAAAATCAATCTGGAGATTCTCACAAAAATTTCAAACATCCTCAATATAAAACCCTCGGAAATCTGCAGTATCTCTCACAAGTGCGGTACAAATGATTATGAAGACAAATACAATGAGCTTATTGAATATATGAAGAAAAATAATATTGCTTTGCCCCAAAATTTGTAACAATTTCATCTATCCTTATATATAGATTTTTCTTTAGTAGCAATTTCCGGCTTTCACTACTCGCTTTTTTGCGCCCTGCTTTTTCTTTGCAGCAAAAAGAGCTCAAACAAGCCGTTTAATCCGGGCTATTTTAAAAATTGTTCCATTTAGTAGATAATACCTAATATCATTAGAAGCAAAAATATTAAAAAGCCACGGAGTGGCGTCCTGTTAATAGGATAAGATGTTACCAAAATACGAGATAGCGCTCCTTCGGAGCGCTACCTTTGTAGCAAAGCATATGAATTTAGAATCAAAGCTCCATGGGAGCGACACATAGATCACAAGTCCTTTGTTTTCTGATTTATTTTTCTTTACTAAGTGAAACGCCTTTGTTTGTCTTATATAAGGATGTAAAAACAACTCTTAGTTTTCCTTTGCGATAAAACCGCTTCCCTATATATTTTATCAT
>NZ_FSRQ01000007.1 GCF_900143185.1 Chryseobacterium scophthalmum
TCAATGATCTCTTCTCTCTCGCTTTTTACGATACCTACATTTTCTGTCGTTTTCAGTACCGATTTGCGTGTGCAAAAGTAAAACTTTATTTCTAACTGACCAAATGTTTTTAAAAGAAATTTTAAAGTTTTTTAATGACCCTAAATCCTTATTTCCTACACTTGATTTATTCTACTCCGCTCCCGTTTTACCGGACTGCAAAGATACTAATCTTTTTATTTCTCGCAAATTTTTATTTCAAAAAATTTAAAAGTTTTTTTTAAGATCCTTATCTATTCGTAGATAACATTAGTATTATCGTTTTTGCCTTATTCAAAGCTCTTCTGCGCTACCGAACAACTCTCGTTTTTCAGTGGGGCAAAAGTAGTACTTTTTAATAACACAAAACAAATGAAGAAAACACCAAAATCAGAATTGTGGAAAATTACATTTTTAAATATTTGTTTTACAGAATATTAGTTTATTATTTATAGTTATCCACATTGACTTGATGTAATTTAGAAGTGTAAGTAAAATTGCTTTTATCCAGTTTCAATACATTTTTCTGGAAGAAAAAAAAACTGAGCAGCAATATTTAAATCGAAACGAACTACAAAACCATTTTATCTGTTTTGTTTTAAAAAATCGTAAGTTTCACTCCTCTGGAGCTCTTATCATGGTTACTAAATATTAATTCTACAAAGTTTTCGCTCCTACAGAGCTTTATATAATATAGAATAAGCTAATCGTTACTTGATTAAAGTATGACACTAATATTCACTTGATATGAATTACTAATTATTGGAACAGTATATATACATATCATACATTTCTGCTTTTCAATCGAAATAACAAATAATTCTACTTCTGACTTACTTTTTAGCCCGGATTGAACGGTATGTTTGAGCTCTTTTTGCTGCAAAGAAAAAGCTTGGCGCAAAAAAGCGAGTAGTGAAAGCTGGAATAAGCTACTGGAAAATGTGATAGTGTTGGATAATTTGAGAGTTGGGGATACTTATATATTAAGAATGTCCCTGAAATTTTCAGAGACATTCTTAATATATAATGTTGAATTAAAATTCTGCGTTCTTTGGAGTCCTTGGGAAAGGAATCACGTCGCGGATGTTTGTCATTCCTGTTACGAAAAGTACCAACCTTTCTAAACCTAAACCAAAACCTGCGTGAGGAACTGACCCAAATCTTCTGGTATCTAAATACCACCAAAGTTCGTGCTCGTCAACGTGCATTTCTGCCATTTTAGTTTTCAGAACATCTAATCTTGCTTCTCTTTCTGAACCACCGATGATTTCACCAATTCCTGGGAAAAGTACATCCATTGCAGCAACGGTTTTGTTATCATCGTTCAGTTTCATGTAGAATGCTTTGATTTCTTTTGGATAATCAAATAAAACTACAGGACACTCAAAATGCTTTTCTACCAAGAATCTTTCGTGCTCAGACTGAAGATCTGCCCCCCACTCTTCAATTGGGTAAGCAAATTTTCCTTTTTTATTTTCTTTTGAGTTTAATAAAATCTCAATTGCTTCGGTATAAGAAACTCTTTTGAAACGTTTGGCAATTACATTTTCAAGTTTTTCGATTAAACCTTCTTTTGCTCTTTCTTTTTCCGGTTTTGATTTTTGCTCTTCAGCAAAACGCTTGTCTAAGAAATCTAAATCGTCTTTACAGTTATCTAAAACATACTGAATGACATATTTCAGGAAATCTTCTGCCAAATCGATGTTGTCTTCTAAGTTATTGAAAGCAACTTCAGGTTCAATCATCCAAAATTCTGCTAGGTGACGCGTTGTATTTGAGTTCTCTGCACGGAAAGTTGGTCCGAAAGTATAAATTCTTCCCAATCCCATTGCTGCAGTTTCTCCTTCAAGCTGCCCAGAAACCGTTAAGTTGGTTTTCTTCCCAAAGAAATCCTGAGCAAAATCGATATCGCCTTGCTCGTCTCTTGGAATATTATTTAAATCGAAGTTGGTCACTCCGAACATTTCACCTGCTCCTTCCGCATCAGCTCCCGTTACAATTGGAGTGTTGATGTAGAAAAATTGGTTTTGGTTAAAAAATGAGTGAATTGCAAAACTCACGGCATGACGTACTCTGAAAACCGCACCAAATAAATTGGTCCTGAATCTTAAATGTGCCTGCTCTCTTAAAACTTCTAAAGAGTGTTTTTTGGGCTGAAGAATCGTTTTATCTCTTTCTTCGGTAAAGTTATCGCCTAAAATAATGATCTTTTTTGCAATAATTTCCACTGCTTGACCTGCTCCCTGGCTTTCTATCACCTCTCCTACTACCTTTAGAGAAGAAGCTGTGCTAATCTTACTGATCAACTCTTGATCGAAATTTTCAAAATCAACTACAATTTGCAAATTATTAATCGTAGAACCATCATTTAGCGCAATAAAGCGATTTGCACGGAATGTTCTTACCCAACCGTAAACTGTAATGTCATGATGTAATACTTTTTTGTAGCCCTCAAGGACTTCTTTAATCGTCTGCTTTTTCATTTGTTGATTAATAAATTTTTGTATAAAAAATTAATGTTTGCAAATTTACAAAAAACAGCGCAACTTTTAATGATTACGCCATTTGATTTAAAAATGATTATTTCATTCATGTGTTTTCTCTTGTTTAATTAAAAAAAGTAGTCTTTTTTCTTTGTTTTCCTTGCCTGATTTGCCATGCATGATAAAAACTTGGTACATCATACTGCCATTTTGGAAGAATTAAAATAATCAGAATTACATCAATGTGAGAAATAATTCCTAAAATTATTGTGAGATGAAACGCCCAACCTGCCTGTTGGAATCCGATTAAATAGGTGAAAGCAATCAGTAAGCTCAATCCCCACATTTTTGATAAAAAAGCGTGAGTGCAGGTTTCTTTCCCAAATTTTATCCAGCTTATAATATAACATAAAGCTTCCATGATGAAAATTAAAACAATACTTTGCCAATGATTTTTTATCAATTCGGTATTCAAAAAGTAAGTAGCCAATCCTAAAGAAAGCCAAAACACCAAATCTACCTGACTGTCGAGTCTTCTTAATTTTTCTGATGAAACTCCGACTTTTCTGGCGATGATTCCGTCAAAAATATCGGTAAGCAATCCAATAAACATTAAGGCTAAAATTAAAAACCGTGATTCTTCTCCTTTTAAATAAGCTAAAAACAAAATAATCGGTGCAAAAAGAAAACGGATTGCTATTAATATATAAGGTATATTTTTCATAATTTTTCTTTTTTAGATTTAAAATTCCAGTTGATAAGAGGTAATTTTCTTTTTTCATTTTCATTCCAAAAACCAATCTGCAATCCTTTTGAATCTTTACAGACATTGATAAGAGCGACTTGCAAACCTCTACACTTTTTGCTGACATTAGCAAATGTAGAAACCGTAACTCCGTTTGTTGTGTGATGGAAATTATACAAAGGTGAAACAGAAACTCCGTTGATAACAGAAGGAGCGCTAATGTTACTAGATAAACTTAGCTCAAACCCATTGGTTACCGTTGGTTCCATATTTATGATCGACAACTGCATTCCGTTTATCGTATTCATTTTCTTAGGTAAATCTTCAAAATCTGAATTATTAATTTCCCACGAATCAATACTTCCAATATTTACAAGAAGAAGAACCGGGAAAAAGACACCTAATCCATTAAATCCTAAACCAAGACCGTTTACTTTTTTAGGTTTAATTTCATTATCAATCTCATCATAATATTTCAACAACACTCCGTTTACATTTTTAGTTTTTTTGGAAGGAGAAACTCCAAATACTTTTGCTTTCTCGTTTTTATGTGATAAACTATCCTGACTATGCATCAAACTACTTATTAAAATAGTCATGATTAAAAAAAATTGCTTTTTCATTTTTGTAAATTTTAAAAATTATACTTCAAAGCTAATTTTGAAAACCCTATTTCTGAATGCGAAAAAAATTAAAATAAATTTCTACATTTGTGAAAATCGCAAAAACAATGAATCAGGAAGTATTACTGAAGCAAATTAGAAAGAAGATAGGCGACAAATCTTTGAATGATGAGATTGCTAATATTCTCAACATCAGTTACGATGCCGCTCACAGACGTACTTCAATGAAAGCAAAGTTCAGTTTTGAGGAAGCTTTGGAACTGGCAAAATATTATCAGATTTCTCTCGATCAGTTTTTGGGAACGGAAAATCAATTGGTGGTTAAAAGAACACGCCCGGTAAAAACACAGGAAGATTTATTGCATTTTTTTGAAAGTTCATTGAAGATTTTGGATGTTTTCCAAAGTGCCAATCAGTCGAAAGTCTATTATTCGGCGAAAGACATTCCGTTTTTCTATACGATTTCAGATACTATTCTTTCACGTTTTAAATTTTATGTTTGGATGAATTTGCTGAACGAAGACAAATTTCTATGTTCTTTTGAAGATTTTGACCTCCCCTATCATTCTCCAAAAAATGAAATGCTCAAAGAGCTATATGAAAATCAAAACGTAACCGAAGTCTGGAACGACACCACGATTATGAGTATTCTGATGCAGATTTCGTTCTACTCAGAAATGGGACTTTTAAAATATAAAGATATTGTACTTATTTTGGATGAAGTAAAAAGTGTAATTCAGAATATTGAGCATAAAATACAGCACAATCCTGATTTTAATTTCTACGTCAACGATTTGGTGATTTTAAGCAATAATATTTTGTTTAAAAATGAATATCAATCATCATTTTTTATTCCTTTCAATATGTTTGGATACATGATGACCAATGACGACAACACCTGTAGCGACACTTTAGTTTATTTTGAACACGAAATTAAAAATTCAAAGTCACTCAATACTTCCGGAAACCGGGAACGAAAAATGTTTTTTAATAAAATGTATAATCAGATTGATGACTTACTTGAGAAGCTAAAATCTTAACCATTCAAAAATTGAGTTTTATAATAAAAAAACATCTTCATTTCGAAAATAAAGATGTTGTATATAAAGATTGTATTTTAAATTTACTCATCCTTTTTAGAAGGCACCAAGAAAACATCGATCAAACCTTCCGGAAGTTGCATTTTGATGAATTTTTCATCACGGTCAACTTCAAGAATCCAGTCTTTAATCAAAGGAATTACTACTTCTTTACCATCTAAATTGGTAACAAAATAATTCTGCGCTGTCTGATCATTCACCGATCTGATGATCCCGCAACTGTTGTCCTGCTCATCAAAAATTTCATATCCGATGATTTCGTGATAATAGAATTGCTTTCCGGTAAGTTGAGGCAAACTCGTCAAAGGAAGATAGACACTTTTCCCTAAAGACTGATCTACCAAAGCTTCATTAGAATTTTTAAAAGCAATATTCAGAGCATCTAGTTTGCTCCAAGAAGATTTTTCAATAAAAAAAGGTACCAACAAACCATTGATTTCCACAAAAATAGAATCTAGTTTTTTATAAAGCTCGGGTTGGTCTGTATCCAGTTTAAGGATTACATTTCCGGCAAGCCCATGTCTGCGTGTAATTTTTCCTAATAAATAGCAATCTTCTTTTTTCATAATGATGTTTGAATTTTAAAAATCAGTTTTTAAACAACAAAGACACGAAAAAATCGTGCCTTTGCTTTGTATCTTTTTAGAAGAATTAAGCCTGAGTTTCTTCAGTTCCTTCTGCTTCAGCAGTTGGTTCTTCTGTAGCTTCTGTAACTTCTTCAGCAGGAGCGTTTGCAGCTTCTTCAGCAGCTTTCGCATCAGCTTCGGCTTGTGCAGCAGCAGCAATTCTAGCTTCTTTTACTTTAGTTTCAGCATCCAAAGCAGCTTTTTTAGCGTCAGCTTTAGCTGTTGCCAAACCATCAGCTTTACCTTGTACTTTAGATTCTTTAGCTTCAATCCAAGCACTGAATCTTTTTTCAGCTTCAGCCTCATCAAAAGCACCTTTAGCAACACCACCTTGTAAGTGTTTTTTGTAAAGAACTCCTTTGTAAGAAAGAATAGCTTTAGCAGTATCAGTTGGCTGAGCTCCGTTGTTTAACCACTTTACAGCAGAATCAACATTTAAATCTATTGTAGCAGGGTTAGTAATTGGGTTGTAAGTACCTAATTTTTCGATGAATCTACCATCTCTTCTAGCTCTTGCATCTGCAACTACGATGTGAAAAAAAGGTCTACCTTTTGATCCGTGTCTTTGTAATCTGATTTTTACTGACATAATGTTTGAATTTTAAGGGAACTCGTCCCGATTTAATATTTAAGTGTGCAAAGATAGTAAAAAAGTTTTAAGTAAGAAGACCCAAGTAAAAAGTTTTAGAATAATATTTTTTAGGAGCCGGGAACCTGCTTTCCGCTGTATCTTTTTCGCAAGCACTTTTTTCAAGCCAACGCAGAAAAAGGATGTCGCTGCAATCAGGGCTATAAAATTTGTCCGTAATTCACAATTTGTCCCTATTATCAAAATTGGTAAACTGCTACATTGTTAAATTGTTACATTATTAGATTGTTACATTAAACTAATCAACATTTCCCATGTAAAATAACCCAAGACACTTCTGGTTTTCTTCGATGGTTAAAGAATCTTTCAGATGATCAACAATTTTTGGGGAACTCCAGTAGCAACCCACTCCATTTGCGGTACACGTAAGATACATATTCTGTACAGCCATAGAAACTGCTGCAATTTCTTCCCATTCAGGAACCATTCCGCTGAAATTAACAATAATCGAAACTACAGCATCTGCTTTATTGATTTTAAAACCAATATCCTGATATTTTTTTTCTAAAAAAACTTGCGGAGCGGTAACCGATTTGTAAATTTCCTGCATTTCTACAGCCAAACTTGCTTTTTCTTCCCCTTTAAAAATCTTGAAACGCCAAGGTTTTGTACGCTTATGATTGGGAGCCAATGTTGCCGAATGAAGAATTTCATCGATGATTTCCTGAGAGATTTCTGTTTCGTTATAATCTTTTGGGAAGATACTTCTTCTCTGTTCTATAATATCTTTTAAGACTTCTGCTTTATTCATGCAGACAAAATTACGGAAAAGATGGAAGCGAGGTGTGAGAAGCGGAGTGTTTTTTTCGGATGCGGAATACTTTTACCAAATTTTTTGGTTACTATTTTTATGCTTTTTATGATGCCACGAATTCACGAATATAATTTTTAAAATTTGATAAAATTCGTGCATTCGTAGCGCTTGGCTCTTTTTACTTTTTCCTTGTCTCTTTAAACAACTTCCTCAATCTTCTGATGAATTTTATTCAGCGTAAACTCTTCACCCGCTTTCATGCCCATAATTTTTTGAGCCATCGGACTTTCAGGAGAAATAGCGTAGAAACGATCACCTTCAAAGAAAAATTCACCCAAGGAAACGGAAATATAAAACCTGGCTTTATTGGTAATGACCAGTGAACCTAACTTAACATGTTCAGAATCAGAATTTAAAACTTTCTTCATCTGTTGCTGCATGTTTTTTAAGTTAGCCATCTGTTTATCCAAATGGTAAATCTCATCCTGCATTTCTTCACGAATAGAATCGTATTTTGAAGTTTTTTTTACTTCGCGGCTTGCTTCCAAAGTAAAATTTAAATAAAACTCTAAGGTTTTTACTTTTCCGGAAATCATGTCTCTCACAAAAATCCGCAAATCATTTTTATTGTAAATCGCCTTCTGCATACATCGTAATCTTTAGTTAAAGATAATATTTTTTGAAAATAAATTATACTTTTACTCTTCAAAAATAAAACCATGTTTCAAAACGTATTTTCAACTGAAGGAAGAATCAGAAGAACAGAATTTGCTCTATCCATTTTAATACATGTAGCAGCTGTTTTTTTCACCGTTTTTTTAGCAGTCATTACTAAGATTGATTTTTTCTTTATCATTACAGCGCTTGTTTGGTTTGCAGGAATAATTTTCAGAGTTATTCAGGGAGCCAAAAGATGTCATGATATAGGCGTGAGTGGCTGGTTTCAGTTTATTCCGTTTTTTATTATTGCAATGGCTTTTGTAGATAGCAATCGTGGGAGCAATAAGTACGGAGATAATCCTAAAGGCACCGGAAATTACTATACAATCGACGAAATTGGTCAAAAAAATTATTAAATAAAAAAACTGTTTTCAAAAATTTGAAAACAGTTTTTAATAAGCTTAATTCTAAGTTATATTTACTTTTCAACCAAAGCTTTTAGATTATTAAGACCTTCTTCGTAAGATTTTCCCATTTGGTAATCCATCATCGGTCTCATAATTTTCATCCAGGTTTCCTGTTCGGTATCCATACTCCAGGTCACTTTTGTAGAATTTCCTTCCGAAGTTAAAACAATATCAGAAATCGCCTGTCCTTCGAAAGGTCTTTTGAAAAGCATTTCGGTCTTTTGTTTTTCGTTTGGGATAATCTCTTTAATTTCCTGACATCCTGCTCCTGCATCATCATTTTTGCTGTCCCAACAATACTTATCTCCTACTTCACCTGAGGTTCCACTGTAATTAATTGTCATATTCTTGTCTAATTTCATCCAAGGATTCCATTGGTTAAAAGATTTCATCGAAGCGATTTGCTGCCACACTTTTTCTTTCGGTGCATTCATCACCATCGATTTTTCGTAATGGTAATTTTTACCAAAAGCCAATACTGCAACGATTGCATATACCACAATCAGAAGGATAATTCCACCAATAATTTTTAAAATTGTTCGCATAGTTTATAAATATTAAAGTTATTTTTTTTGCATTAAATAAGAAACCAGCTTTTTAATGAGTCCGTTTTTCATTTCAAAAACATCGCAAAAATCAGCGTTCAGAATATCTCCGTTTTTAAAACTGGCAACCACATTTCCTTCAGCAATCACTACATCATTTTCTTCCGTCATTCTGAAAACTGTAATTTTAGGTTTTCCGGTAAAGTTTTCGTTCTCTATTTCTTTATCAAACGCTTCTTTTCCGTGATGAAGATAAACTCCGGGCATTTCCCAGATCACATCTTCGGTAAGGCAACTTAAAATCTTTTCATGATCTGTTTTCTGAAAAGAATCCATGTATTTCTGTACGGTCTTTTTGTTTTGAGACATGGTTTATTGTATTTACATCTAAAATCAAAATTAAACATTTCACTATAACCTCCTCTTTTCCTATGACAAGAATATTCTTCATTCAGTATTTTTGTCATACATCTTAATCAAGGCATCGTTTTTGTGTACCACATAGACAATTCAAATCAAATAATTAAATTTACATTAATTAAAAATACATCAATGAATATTTTAACAGAAAAATTCAGTACACCATATAATTCAGCGCCATTTAATCAAATAAAAAATGAAGATTATCTTCCTGCTTTCAAAGAATTAATTCAGAAATCGGAAGAAGAAATCAACGCAATTGTTAACAATCCGGAAGAACCAACTTTTAAAAACACCATTGAAGCATTGGCTTTTTCAGGTGAAAAGCTTGATGTAGCTTCCAATATATTTTTTAATTTAAATTCTGCAGAAACAAGTGACGAACTTCAGCAAATCGCTCAGGAAGTCTCTCCTATTTTAACTGAATATTCTTCAAAAATCTCTCAAAACGAAGCTCTTTTCAATAAAATCAAAAAAGTTTACGACGAAAAAGAGAAATATAATCTGAATGAAGAACAGCAAATGCTTTTGAATGAAACTTATAAAGGTTTTGTAAGAAGCGGTGCTTTATTAAATGAAGAAGACAAAGAAAAATTAAAGAAAATCAGCATGGATTTATCTTTAAAATCACTTCAGTTCGGACAAAATGTATTGGCTTCAACCAATAATTATTTTAAACACATCACCAATAAAGAGAATTTGGCTGGAATTCCGGAGGCTATTTTAGAACAATATGCCGAAGAAGCTAAAGAAAGAAATTTGGATGGCTATGTTTTGACATTGCAATATCCAAGCTATATTCCGTTGATGACCTATGCCGAAAACCGTGAATTGAGAAAAGAAATTGCATTGGCAAGCGGTAAAAAATCTTTCGATGGTGGTGAGTTTGATAATCAAAATTTAATAAAAGAACTTTTAAATCTAAAACAGCAAAAAGCAGAACTTCTAGGCTATGCAACTTATGCAGATTATGTTTTGGAGGAAAGAATGGCAAAATCTCCAACTAAAGTGATCGATTTTCTGAATGAACTTTTAACTAAAGCAAAACCTTACGCAGAAAAAGAGATCGAAGAATTAAAAACTTTAGCAAAAGCTGATGGAATTGAGGAAATGCAAGGTTATGATCATGCGTTTTACGCTGAAAAACTTCGTAAAGCAAAATATGACCTGAATGATGAGGAATTAAAACCATACTTCCCATTAGAACAGGTTCAGGAAGCTGTTTTTGGATTATCAAAACAACTTTTTGGACTAACTTTCGTGGAAAGAAACGACATTCCGAAATATCATGAAGATGTAAAAGTGTATGAAGTAAAAGAAGTCTTCGACTCCGCTCAGACTGACAACCAACTACCGTCAACTGACAACCAACAACCATCAACTAGCTACAAAGCTCTGCTTTACGTAGATTATTTCCCAAGAAAAGGCAAAAGAGCGGGAGCCTGGATGACGAGTTATAAAAATCAATATATAAAAGATGGCGAAAATTCTCGTCCGCATATTTCTATTGTTTGTAATTTCAGTAAACCGACAAAAGATACACCGAGTTTATTAACGTTCCAAGAAGTAACAACCTTGTTCCATGAATTTGGTCATGCGTTACACGGAATGTTGGCAAATACGCAATATCCGAATCTTTCCGGAACTTCTGTGAAATGGGATTTTGTGGAATTGCCTTCTCAGTTTTTGGAAAACTTCTGCTACGAACCTGAATTCTTAAAAACCTTCGCTAAACATTATAAAACAGGAGAAATTCTTCCTGACGAAAAAATCGAAAAAATTGCTCAGTCGAAAAACTTTATGGAAGGTTATCAGACGTTGAGACAAATTGGTTTTGGATTACTGGATATGAATTACCACACAAAAGTTGAAGAGTTGGAGAATAAAAGTGTGAAAGAGTTTGAGGATAATTATACAAAAGCAACACAACTTTATCCTGCAAATCCTGAAACAGCAATGAGCCCAAGTTTTTCACATATTTTCCAGGGTGGATATTCTGCGGGATATTATTCTTACAAATGGGCAGAAGTTTTGGATGCCGATGCGTTTCAATATTTTAAGGAAAACGGAATTTTCAATCCTGAAATCGCTGCAAAATATAAAGTTCTTCTTTCTTCCGGCGGAACTAAAGATCCAATGGAATTGTATAAAAATTTCAGAGGTAGCGAGCCAAAAGTGGAGAGTTTGCTGAAGAGAGCGTTTGGATAAAAAATAAACATCGAAAACCATTAAGTTTAAATAAAGCTTAATGGTTTTTTAATTTAATAAAAAATCGATGGAAATAATTAGAGATATTGTATGTCAGGTTTATTACGATACAAAATCATCTGAAAAAATTTTTGAGCTTCTCAATTTCTATTTACCGAAATATGAATCGCTAACTTTAGATTATACTTTCAGAATTGACAATGAGAAAGGATTTATCAGTAATCAAGAAATGATTGATTATTTTGTAAATACCGATAATATTGATCAAACATTTTATTGGAATCAGTATACTGATAATCCTGATAAAATTTATTTTGGTGTAAATATTACAGACGATAATAAAACTGTGTTTAGTTTGACAATTGATATAACAATTGAACAAGCTGAAATTTACTTAAATGATTTAAAACAGAAATTAAATTCTGAAATAGGAACCATTACTTTTGTAAATCCTGCGGAATATGAAAATGGACTTGATTTTAAAATGAAATATCTAAAATAACACGCCAAATCACAGATAAACTCATATTTGAAAATAAAGAATATTACCTCAACGTTGAGCTTTTAGAAGATTACTTCCGCGAATTCCCTGAGAAAAGACCTGAATTTAAAATCAGTTGCACTGCCTTATGGAGAGGATATATTGCTGTTTTTGAAATTAAAAATAAAGAACTTTTAATTAAAGAAATTAACTGGTTAACTGATGTTGATTTTAACATGAAATCATTGAAAGATGAAATATTTCCAAGTAATAAATTTGAATGGTATTCCGGATTGATTAGAATTGATGATTTTAGAGGAGAATTTGATAAAGAACCTCAAAATGGAATATTTGAATATTTGCAAATTGAAAACGGTAATTTTATTCAAAAAAGAGTTTTTAATTATGAGGAACTACAGAAATTTAAAAAAGAACAATACGAATATTTTTTATTGTCAGATGAAATAGAAATAATTTATGATTTTTGGAGAAAAAATAATGAAGAGGGAATAATCAATAAAGAAAAATTGAACAAAATTATTTCTGAGAATATTATGACGTATACACGAAAAGTATATGTTGATTAAAGTATTCTAATTATCTTTTTTTTTAAACACGAAAATAAACGAACTTTTTGCTTTCTAATAATCTTAACATTTATGAAATTTAAAGTAATTCTTTTATTAATTTTCACCATCCATCAAGCTTTTGCACAAAGAAAAGAATTTCGGGATACCGAAGTCGATACGCTTACATTTTTAAACAATAGAAAATTATTGAATAGTTTAAATACAGACAAATTTCAAAAGAAAATATTTGTAGAAAATGACATTCAAATTCCATACAGATTTTTAACACCGAAAAACAACCGAAAAAACGAGAAGTTCCCTTTGGTTATCACCTTTCATAATTCTACAAGGATTGGAAATGATAATGAAAATCAACTTGAACCATTTGCGAAAATGTGGTTACGAGATGAAATTTATGAGAAATACCCATGTTATGTTGTAGCACCACAATTTAATAAACGCTCCACAAATTATGAAATTAATGGAGAAGGTATTCAAATTTCAAAACCCTCCAACGAGGTTTTTGCTTTATTGAAATTGATTAAAAATCTTGAAAAACAATATCCAAACATTGATAAAAACAGGATTTATCTGATCGGTTATTCAATGGGAGGTTCTACCGCTCAAAATCTTATGAATTTAGATCCTGATACTTTTGGAGCAGTTGTTTCTGTTGCCGCTGTTCCTGATCTGTCAAACCTTAATAAAATTAAAGACAAGAATATATGGCTAATTCATGGCAAACAAGATGATGAAAACCCATACATTGGCAGCATTGAACTCTATAATAAACTTTCTACCAGCAAAAATTTGATCTTTACAACTTTCACAAACCTTCATCATAACAATATTGTGATCCCTTTTTTAGTAACAGATGAAATTCCGAAATGGTTATTTGAAAAACGCAGAAAATAGAAAATAAGTATTGGTAATTCCGTAATTTTACAAAATGAATAATATAGACCAAAGACTGGAAAATGTAAAAAAACTTCAGGCAAAAAGATGGGAAAATGAAGATCATTGGGACGACATCAATGATCTTTTGATTAAAGAGCTTGAAGATATTCTGACCATTGACGCTCAAAATATATCTGCTTTGGTTAATCTTGGTGCTATTTTATGTGATTCGGGTGAATATGAAACTGCTCTCGCTATTTTAAAAATCGCATTAGATCTGGGTTCAGAAGATAAAAATCTGTACACCAATCTTGCCATCGTGATGGTTGATATGGGAATGAATCCTGAAGAATATCATGAATATTTGGAAATTGCTGAAAATATGAGCGAAAACCCACTCACTTTTAAGGCATATTTTGATCCACATGCTTATTAAAAACCAATTAATTTAAAAACTCAAAACCATGTTACTCGCTATTTTACTTCCATTTTTATCATTCATTGTGAGAGGCAAAATCATCACTGGAATTATATGTTTTATTTTGCAAATTACCATTTTGGGCTGGATTCCTGCAGCGATTTGGGCAGCTTTATCGTTACAAAATTCAAGAGCTGAAAAGCGAAATGAAAAATTGATTCGTGCTGTACGTGAAAATAAAGCTCAATTTTAAAACATGAAATTCTTTAAAATAATTTGCATCAATACCTTTATTTTACTATTTTTTATATCCTGTCATCAGCAAAAAAACTGCGGTTCAGATTTTAATGTATTCATAGAAAAATTTAAAAAAGACAGCACCTTTCAAAAACAACACATCAATTTTCCGATGATAGAATATTATTCTGACGAAGATTTCCCGATGGATATTCTCGAAAGAATGACAACGGAAGACAGCTACAGCTTTATTGATATAGAAAATGATTTACCTACAGAATTAAGAAATAAAGATTTGTATGATGTTCACATCAACCAAAATCAGGATACCATTTATTATCAAAAAATTGGGAAACAGAACAGCATTAATATTACCTACAAATTCAGATGTACTCAAAAAACGTATCGCCTCATAGAAATAGAAGATTTGACCGATTAATCTTTTAACAATCATAATTGAGTTTTACAATTTCTCGTTTTTCCGTAAGTTAGCATTTCAAAAAAACACTAAAATGCTAAAACATTTTCTTTTCTTCTCACTGATTTTTATATCAAATTTTTCTTTTTCTCAACAAAAAGAATATGAAGCTCCCAATTACAATGTCATTCAGAAAAATATTGAGAATAAAGATTCGGAATTTTATTATCCGAAATTGATGGATAAGCTGAAAGCTAATGATACGCTTATTACCAATGATCAATACAAACATTTGTATTTTGGATATACTTTTCAGAAAGAGTATCATCCGTATAAAATCTCTGAAAATGAGAAAAAACTTAATCCCTATTTTCAAAAGAAAGATTTGAAAAAAACTGATTATGCTGAAATTATAAAAATCTCTAATGCTGCACTGAAAGAATTCCCTATCAATCTTCGGGTGATGAATTTTCTCGCCTACATTTATCATTTAGATGGAAATGAAGCGATGGCAAACAAAGTTTCTCGTAATTTTTATGGTTTATTCGGTGCTATTTTTAGTTCAGGAGACGGAAGAGATTGTACTACAGGATTTCATGTAATCACCGTGAATCATGAATATGTTGTGATGAATATTTTACAGTTAGAAATTGCTTCGCAAGGTTTATCGGGTGATTGTGATTATATAAGTTTAGAAAAAGACAAATATAAATTGCCGGGAGTTTATTTTAATATTACAAAACTCAAGGAAAAAGGGTTTGATTTTTAAGATTAAACTTTAGGAGATGTTTGTTAACCGCAAAAGAGACAAAAGATTTTGTGATAATATAAGTTATTAAAAAGCATGCAAAAAGATTAATAAATTAAGTTTTCACCCTTTATTTTCTTTAAAATTTTCTTTTTTTCAATCATTTCTTGTATGGTAAAAACTGATAAATTCACAAATAATGAAAAAGCTATTTACCCTTTTTTCCATCGTATTATCCTCGGTCATATATTCTCAAAATATACAGGCTGAACTTTTTTTAAATGAAAATCAAATTGAAGAATCATTTAAATCAGATTCAAGGATAGAAAAATTATTTACACAAAACAGTAAAGATTCTATTTTGGTAGTTACTGAGATTAAAAATGACTCTTTATTTTCTATATACGTGAAAAACAATGGGCAGAAAGATATACAACTGATTCCTCAAGATAATAAACTAACTCTTATTCAGGAAGCTCTCACTCCAGATAAAAAATGGAAACCGATTGAGTTTTGGATTAATTCAGATTGCGGAATGTCTTACCTAAAAGAAATCAATGTAAAATCTGGAGAAATTATTAGTTTAAATTCAAAAAAATATAAAGGAAACTTTAAAACTAAAATCAGATTTAAACTATTAATCGACAAAAAAGTTTATTATTCAAACTCTATCACAGCATCAATCAACAAATCAAAATTTGAAAAATCGATTTGGTATAAGCGATTTAAAGAGATGTATTACCCAGATAAAACTGAAAGTGAAGTTGAAAATATTTTGTTCTTAAATAAATAATTTAATTCTGAATACAGTGAATATTTTTTTATTCAACTTAAAAAATATATTTTCGCACCTCGAAAATTAATTAAAGAATGAAAAGAGTTTTATCACTTGTTTTAGGTTTAAGTATTGTGCTTTCTACAACATCTTGCGCAAGTATTTTTACAGGAACCAAAGATTCAATCGCATTTACCACAACGCCGGAAGGTGCAAAAGTAATCCATAAAGGAAAAGAAAAATGTACAACACCTTGTAGTGCGGAAATTCCGAGAGGTTTGGGTAAGCAAATGGTAATGTTTGAAAAGGAAGGTTTTCAGACTAAAGAAGTGAAATTGACAAAAACTTTTAATCCGGTAACACTTTTAAACATTCTTCTTGGTGGAGCAATCGGCGTAGGAATTGACGCTGCAACGGGATCGCTTACAAAATACAGCCCGAAAAGTTATACTGTAGAATTAGAATCCAAATAAGACTTTTAGGTTATAATATTATATGAAAAATCAGAATTAAAAGTTTTAGTTCTGATTTTCTTTTTTTATAATTGCTAAATGAAAAAAGAAAGCTCAACCAATTCTGCCAATGATACCATTTTACAGAATTACTGTAATGCTCACAAAATTTTATCTAAAATCAGCGGAAGATGGAAAGTTTCAATCCTTTTTGCTTTAAATGAAAATATATTGAGCTATTCTAATTTTAAAACAGCACTTCCCTCTTCGATTACAGACCGGATTTAGCCAAACAACTTAAGGAATTACAGGAGGCTGAACTTATCGAAAACAATAAAGACAAAACAAAGTCTGAATATTTTTTGACGAAAACCGGTAAAAAAGTTTTGAGGTTACTTCAGTATATTAATGAATTAGATTTTAATTAAATCAGAATTTTACTTTCTCTAAAAACTCAATCACTTCACCATTCGGGCTGTAAACAAGACTGTTTCTTACCTCAACAGATTTTTTTTCGTTAGCCAAGCTGATTTCAAAAACGCCTTCACTCAAATCTTTCGCACCGATTTTCAATGCTTCTTCTCTTGCTTTTTCAGTATTTTCTACGGTAAAACAGATGTGTAAAATAGAATTTTCTATAAATTCATCATGAGAATTCCTTTTTCTTCCCTGAGTCGGAATTTCAGCATCTTTATCAAATAATTCAATATGACAGTTGATTTTTTCGTTGTAAAGCATCATTCCTTTTTTCAGATTAAATGACGGCAATTCCCAAGAATGAACCTCATCAAATCCTAGTGCTTTATAAAATTTTAAGGTCTCATCAAAATCAGCCACTTTTAACGAATAATGATGAAATGCTAAAATATTTTCGGCTAAATTCATTTGTAAATATTTTTCACAAAGATATTTTTTGTTTTAGCGGAAAGAAAGAACTTACAAAATTGTGAGTTGATGGAGTTTTAAACATAACTTGAGAAAAGATGTTAGAAAGTTATGATTGAAATTTTACTTACCAAAAAAAGTATTTTTTAAGCTGATTAATTGAGTTTGTAATCTATAATCTTCCCCAAAAGCCATAATCTCATTTAATAATAGTCCTATCTTTTTTATAAGCTTTGGTAATAATATTGCTTTATAGCTTGTATTATTTGTAGTTGTTGATTTTCTTTCATATTCTTGATATCGCTCACCAAGATCTTGATTCAAAATTCGGGAACTTGAATTTGTAGTAGGATTTCGTCCTTCATAGACACCTGAAATCCTTTCATTTTCAGTACGAATGGTTGTACCATGCTATCAATATCGTCTAAACGACCAATCTTACCACAACACGAAGTATAACGAATTTGTCACTACTTTTTTTGCGTTTCCTGCAATGAGTCTAAAATTTTAAGATTTCCAGAACTATTGGGATTTCCTTGTTTTTCTGCTTCAAGTAAAAAATATTTTGATTTTGTCATATCACCAATCTGCATATAACATATGCCTAAAGAATTCGTTATCTTATCACGATACCCTTCTTTTTTTCCAATTCCGTTATTGTATGCAATTGTGAGATTAAATATTGCATTGTTGTAATCTTTCTTTTCCATGTAAGAGAATCCTATTGGTGCCACAACATCTGGATATTTATTTTTATCAACGCGATTAAGATAAAACAGCGTCAAGTCGTATTGTTTATTTTCGTAAGAATCCCAACCGTTTTTATAAAATTTGCTTTCATTATCTGTAAAAAAATTATATTTAATGATTACAACTAAAATAAATATCGAACATATTAATAAAATAATCTGAATTACTCTTTTCATAAAATAATTTTAGTTTTAATTTTTTTCACCAAAATAATAACAACAATAAATATACTATATCCACAAAAAAAATAATGCTAACTATTTTTAACTGAGTTATGCCTCCGTAATGATCAATAACCCAACTTGCTCCGAAAATATACATTATAAATATTACGAGAAGAACAAAAAAATATTTTTCTTTCACAAATTGAAAAATATCAAAGTAATAAGAAAAATTTTTATTCACATTATTCAGACTAAAAAATGAGATTTTTTCATCATCTGATTTATTTTGATTTATTTCTTTGTAAAACGTTAATGTATTACTGTTTTCAAATTGTTTAAGATTTCCAAGCACGTACCAATTTGTAACAAATCCTCTATAATTTCTTTCATATCTATGCTTTTTCGAATCATCTAAATAAAAGTAAACTCTTCTTTTACTGGCATGCTTATCAATGGTTAATTTTTTTTTGAGATTTCCTTGTAAAACAGGATCTTCTTTCACCAACTCTAATTTTGAATCGACTTTGATAATTCTAGTGATAAAAATAGCTGTAACTATTAAAGGAAAAATGAAAATTAATGTGAATACTAAATTTTTCATATAATATTAAACTGTTTATTCTTAATCTTTTCCCGCTATAACCGTAATCTTAGCTCTTGCAGCAACTTCTTCATTTTGCATAGCGTTATTAAGATCACTAATTTGTGAAGCCAATGCCCAATTTGAAGTAGCTCTTAATACATCAATACCAAAATTAATTGCCAAACCTTTGAGTGCACCCCCCAAAGTTGTTTTCACTCCCGTTGAAGCATTACTTCTCAAAGAATTATTGTACTGAGTGCCATGTACAGAATTCACATTCGTTGACGAAGCTGTAGTTGTATTTTGGGTAATTCTGACACTCGTGTTTGAAGCATTTACATTTATCTGGCTGTTTCCAATACTTGAATTTGGCAGACGATTATTAGCAGAGATGGTTGTGTTAGTAATTGTGGTTCCTGGTGGAGTGACATTACCTCTGCTATCAGCAACAAATACTCTATTTTGTGATATAGTAGATTGATTGACTGTAGTACTTTGATAT
The DNA here is from genome assembly GCF_900143185.1 of Chryseobacterium scophthalmum. Taxonomy (NCBI): domain Bacteria; kingdom Pseudomonadati; phylum Bacteroidota; class Flavobacteriia; order Flavobacteriales; family Weeksellaceae; genus Chryseobacterium; species Chryseobacterium scophthalmum. Next base: position 19,178 of record NZ_FSRQ01000007.1, read on the forward strand.
CCTGATGTTTGAGCTTTAGCAATATCTTTACCAGATCCTAAAGCATCGGTAGCTGCACCATAAGATTTATCCGTGGCCTCTACCATCACTTGGTTTTCAGGCATATCATTCAAATTATAAGCTTCACCGGTTACATAATTTTCAAAACCTGTTGCATCTTTTACCTCATCGTACAAACCGTTTATCAAATATGAAGTTCCAAAAACCGTTGCCATACCAGTTCCCTGAGCAAATGCTGAAGCCAAACCAAACTCAGCATATGTTGCCATTATAGAGGTTCCTGCTGCACCGACACCAATAACAAATGCAGAAGCTAAATAAGAGACACAAATTATTGCTCCGACAGTTAATGCTGTTTCTGCAATTACTTTATCGGTAAATTCATCAGCTGCTTTCTCAGAATAAAGAATCATTACATTACCTCCTAAAAAACAAGGTATCATTGAGTTTTCTAATAATGGATGTTTTCCTACAGTAAGTACGTTGGTATCGTAAGGCATCCAGTCTTTCAGTAAAATTCCACATATAGAAGGTATCATGGATATACCTGCACCAGCAGCTGCACCCGCTGCCGCACAAGCAGCTACAGCCAAAGCACCTCCGGTCAGCACCGAACCTGCAACTAATGCAGCACCAACAATAGCACCGATAATAGCACCAGCAATAACCATTTTCGCACACATAAAGTTACCACCTGGCCTATCATCAATCGTAGCTTTAAAATAACCTCCTGCGATAGTTACCTTGTTTTGGCTGGTAACTTTTATTTGTTGTTTCTTCATTCCATCAGAACATACTAACCATGCTCCGTCAGGCACATATAATTTACTCATCTTGTGTTAAGTTTTATATTAGCTCTATCTTATGCTCCATCGAATGGATGTAATTACTGCTCGTACGTTCTTTTATTTTAGATTGACAAAAAAGCATCATCCCTTTTTCAATATCAAAATGATATTCAATCGACCATATTAATGAATAATCATAATTTTCTTTCAAAAACTCCTTCAATCGAGAATTATAAATTTCTTTCAAATGTTTATTATGATCAGAATCACTTTCGCATAAAAATTTTATCTTAGCAATATCACCTTCTTTTTCTACTTTTCTTTTTACTGTAATATTTACTTTTTCGTTGTTAAAAGCTTGAGAATTGTATTGCTCTTTTTTCTGTTCTACAAACTTTCCTGTGACATTGTAATCGCTGTAACAATCATTGAAAAACAGATTATATAAAATATTATTTTTAATAAGTGGTAGTGTATCTTGAAAATCTTTGTCTCCACCCTCCAAGATTTTTTTTTCTTCAATTGTGTTATCTGTTTCAGTTTCTAATGATTTTCTAAGTACTACCCAATTTGACCATATTTCATCTTGGTTAGCCACAGATTGTATATTACCTGCATCTGTCATTTCTATAACAAGATGTTCGAGGGGCTTATTAAATTTTTGCATATATTCTGCAAACTGGCGGTAGATAGATTTAATATATTTTACCTGATGTGAAACTTGCTTGATATCACTATAAAAACTATTTTCTTCTTTTCGCTTACTGACTTCCCAAATAATCTCAGTCTCAGAATCAATCATACTGTTTCCAGAAATCTGCAAATCAATTTTCTGATTGATTTTATACTTACTTTTATCAATGCTTGTCTGTTTTAAACTAACAAAATCTAAAGATTCTCTTATTTTCTTTTTCTCTATTAAATTGATTTCTGAATCAGGTATATATAAACATTCAAGCCATTGTGGAAATGTATCATCATCTTTAATCCATTCATGAGGATGAGAATTGGTATTATGAAAATCCTTAAGTTGCTTTGCATTTAAACCTAAATTTTCCGCAATTTTTTGAAGACTAAATGACCTATCTATCTGATATTTGTGCAAATTCGATTTCATTATTAGTTTTCAATAATTTTTCCGCCTTTAATAGTAACATCTCCATCAATTTTTATTCCTGCATCTGCGCCTTTTTTACCTATTTCTGTTAGCGAGCTTCCAATTATTTTTGTTGTAGTTCCCTCGACAGTTATATTAATTCCTTTTATAGTAATATTTCCATCTTTATCCATAGTGATTGAGCTACTTCCTGTCTCAAGTTTTATTTCGGTATTGCTTTTTACACTTATTTTTCCGGCATTATCCATCGTTAAAACACTCTTGTCTTTTCCAACATTGATTGTGGTCTTAGTTGCCACATTTGTCGTATGATTATTCCCAATATCTTCATTATTATCATTGCTCACAAAAGTAGTAACATCCCCTGTCCCACTTAAAGTAACATGATTTCCGTTCCTGTCTTTAATCTCAATTCCGGCTCCGTCATTTAAACAAATAATATTTCCGCTTTTACTGGATAAACTTTTAACATTATTTCCGGCTCCGCCACCGCCACCAACTCCACCATGAAACATTCCTCCCATCACAAAAGGTCGGTCTGGATGTTGATGAACGAAATTGATAATTACCTGATCACCAACTTCCGGAATGGCCATAAATCCACGGTTTTTATTTACTTTGTCACTGCTTCCTGCATCCGGAGTCATTACTCTGATAAACTCTGATGTATCTTGTCCACTTTGCCAATCAAACTGAACCTTTACTCTTCCCTGATTTAATGGATCTGCATTTGCGGTAACTTTTGCAAACTGCGCTTCAGCTCTGGGACTTTCAAACTCAGGACGTGGGATATAACCGCTGTCTGCAGCAATTGCCTCAAAATTTCCGGTATAATATCCTCTTGCATCCACTTCATGAGTCACTTCGATCATCATTAATTTGGTGAAATAAGAGGTTTGATTGGTATCCTGTTTTCTCATCTCAACATCTGCCGTACAACCAGGATATAAGAATGGAACTGTAGTTTCTCCTGACGTAATGAATACCTGAGAAGCCTTACTTCCCGCTGTTCCTTTTTGTGAAGCATCAATATCCATGAAAGAGGCTGCTTTTATCGGGGCAACTCTTAGAGAGGGTGTTGTAAATGTTTTTTCTGAAATTTCGTAAGCGCGTTTTGCAATATCTGAAGCGTGGTTAATTTTAGAACTTCCTGTGGTCAGCTTTTCGTTTTTACTGCTGTTGTATCCGTAAAATGAAGGATTCACATGCTGCGCTTTCATCCTTACTTTCACATCATTTACATTACTTCCGTAAGTCAGTTTTACGGGTTGCTCTGCCGGTGGAAGTTTCCCAAAATGAAGAACTTCTCCATCATAGAAAAACTGTTCGCCATAAGCTTCCGCCATTCTTGCCAAATAATTGTAATGCGTCTCTTCGTACTGAGAGCTGTAAGAAACGTTTCCATATTGAGCATCTACTCTAAAATCGAATTTATTTCCGCCAAGTCCTTCTTTGATCACCTGATCGGCAATACTGTTAAGACTAATGGGTTGAGCTCCTCCGAAACTCTGAATATGCGGAGCAGCATCTAAAAGTATTGTCGGACTGAAACCACTCAGTACAATATTTCCTAAACTTCCTTTTTCCTGACTGAAACCAACTTCAGTGATGACTCCCACAAAATTTCTTTCGGGACCATCGATGACATCTTTATATTTAAAAATTACCGTCAGTCTTTTGCCTAAAAAATTCTGAGCTTCTTCAAGATTATGATTTTCTGCAGAACCAAGTGTGTCATGAGCAAGAGTAATGCTGAATTCATGATGTTTTATCGCACTTTGACTTAATTTAAAATGCTTAAAATGTTTGATCTCTTTACCTTCGATAACCAAATCGAGCTTTACCACTCTGTTAATTCCTAAAATCTGGCTTGTAGGAATTGCCAAAGCATTGTGAATTTTCGAGGTGGGCTGATTTGTCCAAACTTTATCTTCTACTATTGCCGAATTATTGGTCTGAGCCATCTGATTCATAAACATGTCTGAAGAATTCTTAACCGCTCCATTCATTGGCTGGCTGAGATTTTTAATATTTTCAGTGGCTTTATCTGCTATTTTTGTTGAAACTTCTTCTTTTAGATTTTGCGCTGCGCCAGACTTTACTTCATCCGAAAGCTGCGGTTTTATAGAGTTATCCTGAAACATAATATTTTTCTTTAAACTTGTGAATTTGGTTTTTATATTTTATTCTATCTCATTGGAGATGACAAAATTTTCATATTTTTTACTATGAAAATTTTTGTGATTCTAACTATTTTAAATTTAATCATAATTAATACCGAAAGAAAAATTTAAGCTTAAAATTTCACTTTTTGTAGTAATACTACGACTCGTTTTTGAGTAATTTCTATTTTATTGAGACAAAAGCTTCTGATCTTCTTTATATCTGTTTTCACCATAATTTTTATTAAAATTCACAGATTTTTTGTCTTTTTCACTCAACTTTTCATACAGATCCATTCTTAGTTTTGCTTCTGCCTTTGGATCTTCTATTACAGGAAATTTAATATTATATTTATCCTGAAGTACTTTGGAGATTTTCGATAGATTTTTACGATAAACAGCTGCTTTAGGATTTTGATTTTTAGCTTGCTCTTTTTTTTCATGCTCAATATATTTTGCCATTGGAGAAAGCTCCGTTCCTTTTATTTTAGGGTTTCCCCCTTTTTCTAAAAAATATTCAGCTGTTTCAAAATCATTTCGTGCTGCTGCTTCCATAATATTTTCACCCAAATAAGAAGTATGATTAATATCTGCACCATGTTCCAGCAAAAAATCGATCATTTTTCTTTCGGTTTGTTCGTTTCCTAAGAACATTGCACTGCAAAGCGGACTGTTCCCTAATTCAGGATTTGGATTAGCTTTATATTTAAATAAAAGTTTTACCATTTCATAATTATTTATGGCAACTGCATGAGAAAGGGGTAAACCCAGCCCTTCATTAGGAACTACAAGATTGGGGTCTGCTCCGTTTTTAAGGAGAATTTCCATTGCAGGAAGATTTTCTACAATAGAAGCATACATCAGCAAAGTATATCCTTTAGTATCACTCAACTGATTGATGATTTGTGGGTTATCTTTTAAAACACTTTCTAATCCTGAATTATCTTCATCAAAAATTTTTTGTGCAGCCTGTAATTGTGTTCCTTCAAATAATTTTTGAGGAGGATATTGCTCTTTATTTTGAGTTTTTCGGGATCTTGTATCTTGACAGGAAAATAAGGTCATGGTAAAAAAGATTAAAAAGATTATTTTTTTCATGGATTATGGGTTTACTGCAATTACATTGGTATTGATGGTTGCAATCATAGCTTCTACAGCATCTGCATACGCGCTGTGACCGCTTCCGAATGTTTTTAGATTCATTCCTTCATTATCCGGAATGTATCCGAAAATTTCGTTTTGTTCGCCTAATGCTCTAGGAACACCACCTGTGAGACCTCCAAAAATTGCCAGTTTATTCAGACCGGGAATTCTTGAAATGGCAAGTGTAGATAAAAGACCTTCTCTGTTATTCTGAAGTGCATTTAGGATATCATTACTCGTGCTGTAATTGATGATATTGGAAGTAGAACCTGCTGCTCCTTTTTCATCCAGAAATTCAAGAGTATTGTCATGTACTCCTCTTGTATTGAAAGTATAAGCCGGTAATCCTGTATAATAAGATGCCATTGCGCTGTTTCCACCACCCAAAGAATGTCCTGTAAAAGAAGTATTTCCGTTGGTTACCTCCTTCATCTTCTTGGCGAGATTCATCGTTTTTTCTATCTGCGGAGTATGAGCTCCAAAAGCCTGCCCTCCATCTTCTATAAACCAGTCATGATAAAACTGCATTCCTTTAGGTTCCGATCCTCGGAAAGCTACAAAATATTGTCCTGTATTATTATTTTTGTATAAAGAAGCATAAAAACCGTTATCACGATTCGTATTAAAATCTTCAGGTTTAAAAGTTCCGGGACCAAACATTTCGTCCAGCACCGCCTGATCATCAGTATTCATTCTTGTATAATCACCAATTGGTGCAGCTTCATCAGAATTATCATTATAAGAATCCTGCGCCATAGCTGCGGCGTTGCTCAATTCAGTAATCTGAGCTGGTGTAGGAAGATGAAATTTCACTGTTCCACCCAAAAAACAATTTAATGTAGAATTTTGAAGAAGTGGCTTTTTACCTTCAACTCTCACTTTTTGGTGTGTATTCGTCCAGTCACTTCCTTTGGTAAGAAATGAGCAAATATTCAGGCAATCATCAATAAGTGCACTTCCAGCCCAAGCTGCAGCAGCCAAAACAAATAATCCGCCCCCAAATGCAGCGGCAATTCCAACTCCGGCAACAGCTCCGGCAATCATCATTTGCGGACAAATAAAATTGTCTTTAAAACGATCGTCTTCTGTCGCCATCAGTTTTGAGCCATTTTTAAGGTAAACGCTCGACTGAGAACTGACTCCTATTCCGATCAGCCGTCTTCCGCTGGTACACATAAGCGGAGTTTCTTGTGCGATATACAGTTGACTCATATTGTTTATGTTATTAATTGAATATGATATCTGCAGACATACAGCATTTTTTCATTTAGCTTTTCCTTTACATGAAATACAATTTCTGATAAAACGGAATCGAGGTTATAAATATATTCTCCTTCCATCATAAGATCATATTCTAATGGAATATTTAAAGCTTTCTGATAATTTTGAGCATAAATTTCATCAAAATCTCCGGTATGGTTTTTAAGCTTTCCTAGAATGTTCATCTGAAATTTATCTTTATTATCTACAAACTGATAGTTTGTTTCGTACACTATTTTTTCTCCCGGAAAAAGAGTTGAAAGAAATTCTCTTTCTTTGAATTTCCCTTCATTTGTAAAGTTCACTCCGGTATTTGGAAAAGGATAAAAAAGTATCTGATAAAGTAGATTGGCTTTAATATTATCATCAATCCGATGAAATTGTTTATCGTAAATATTGATAATTTCGTTGTAAGAATCTTTTACCAACTGAAGAAAACGCAATTCTTTTCGTTTAATCTCTTCCCATTTTTCAATAATTACCACTTCATTTTCAATCTTATCAATCGTTTTATCTTCATTGAGAAGTAATGAGAGATTTTCAGTTGCTTTATTGACCTGATCTAAAATTTCGTAGAAAGGTTTCATCTGAGCATCGAAATGAATATATTTTTTATCAGAAATAAGAATTTCAATATGCTTATATTCTCCAGGAATGATTTCCCAGATTTCTTCTGTTTCTGTTTCGTTTGCTTTTCCGTTGCCTAAGGTAAGGTATGACTTGACGTTTACAGAATATTTTCCGTTTCTGTACCAAGCATATTTAAATGAATTTAATTCTTGAATTTCGTTTACTTCACTTTGATTCATAACCGGAAAGTTTTGGAAATTAAGGATGATTTTACAACAAAAATGATACTATATTGAAAATGTGTATGAATAGTTTTACTCATACACATTAATCATTTCATAAGCGAAAAATTAAGCTCCCGGCCAAACACCTGCGTATTCAGCTCCTCCGTAATTGATTTTTTCTGCACTTACTACAAAGCTGATTAACATAGAGTTTTGGTCTATTGCATCAAAATCTACTTCGTGCTGAATAACGTATCCGTTTTCCCAGTTTAGGGTAATCAAAGTACCTTCTTCATGAGATTTGTTGAACGTAATTTCACCTGTAGTCGGTTTGTACTTGCCATTAAGCAAACTTTCAAGAATTTCAGATTTCTCTGTTGCCTCAATCGTCAATTTAATGATTGCGTTGGAAGGATCTGATGCTACACGTCCTGAAACATCTGTAGATCTCGATACGCTGTAATTAAGCTTTAGTAATTTTTGTCCTTCGCTTCCGTTGAATTTTAAGATTCCTCTTGAATTGTCTGCCATTTTGTAAATTTTAAACAGTTAATATTTTGTGATTTGGTTACTCCAAAGATAGAGCCATTGATTTCTTTTGGAACCATAAATCTGATAAATCTCAGTTTTTGTAGTAATACTACGATTTGATGTAGTAGTTCTACGACTTTTGACACGAACACAGAAAAACCCTTTTGTATAAAGGGTTTTAGATATTATAAAATAAAATTATCACATTTATATGATTAATTTTAAGGAATTTTTAAGAAAGGTTTGGTATAATTAACAAATCTATTTATGCGAATTATTTTGCTGTATTTATGGCTCTCTGAATGTCTGGTATTCTTTAATAATATTCCCTGTTGTAGCGTCTATCTCAACATTTTCAATTATTTGAAACATCAAAGCATTCTTTTTACCCGTATCCCAATCCAGATACCAAGTCGGTATATTTTGATCGTTTAATTCTCGAAATACATTTGTTAATGGATCCATTAAATCCACTTTTTTGCTTAGAAGAAACTGTTCAACTTTCTCCCAAGGATAACTTTTGTACGGAATATCATAATCAACCTCTTTTATAAATTCTCCTTTTTCATTATATTCTTTCCAAATACCTTTTAAAAATCCATTATGAAAAGAAGTACCTATCATTTTTAAAAATCCATTTGCATGAAAATTTTTACTGATATTAAATGGTGATTTTTTGGTTTTTACCTCTATCGTATAGCCGTCCATTTTGGTTTTTGTAGTGTATTCATTATTTTCAAAAACCATGCTCTCGTTTTTTGTTGCTCTAACAGAATTACCATCTTCATCTATATAAGTCCAAACATTATTTTGCTGGTTTCTATTAAATTTATCTATATCAAATCGTTCCATTGTAAATTCTTTTTTCTTCGATTCAATTTTTTTCTTTGATTCAGTTTTTTCACTTTCTTGCCCATTACAAGAATTTAAGCTGAAGAAAAGAAGGATAATTATTATTTTGTACATTTATTCTGGTTTTACTAATGTATTTTTTCTAATGATGTCCCACTGCCACTTAAAAGTGGCATACCTTGGATTAGTATAATCCATAATATTTTATAAATCCGTTTGAAGTAGTTTCAATTCCCTGATCAGAATTAATTACAGTTTTGCCTTGCTTCACTTCACTTGTAACATCTCCCTCAATCATTTCCGTCAATTTTCCTGTAATAAACATACTTGTATCTCCAATTACAGAAGTCATTTCATAGCTCCCACACTTTGGGTAGCGTTTAATCCTATACTTTGGGTTCTGTTCATTCCAATAGTATCAGACTGATCCATTCCTAAACTAGTGGTCATGTTTTCAGACACATTAATAAACATATTCTTACAATTCAATGTCATCGTCTCTGGAGCAGTGATATTAATATTACTTCCCGTTGTATCGAGATGAATTTCATTACCCGATTTATCAGTAATAATAATACTTTCATCTTCTGTGAAAACCACTTTATGTCCGCTTCGGGTCATGATAGATTTTACACTGTTATCTGCAAATCCTCTCAAAGCTGTTCCCCATGAAACATTCCACCCATTACAAAAGGTCTGTCGGGATGATTATGTACAAAGTTTACCATTACCTGATCTCCAACTTCAAGGATTGCAAGGAACATTTTTCTTTAATAAAAAAAGCCTTAATAACAAGGCTCTTTTTTATTAAAAATACAATGTGGAAAACGGACATCTACCGAATCTTTTAAAGTATAAATTTTCGTACTATCAATTTTCCCTTCTTTATTGTAATATTTCCATTCTCCGAATTTAAAATTGTTTCTTACTTCGCCCTCTTCTTTTATTTGAAAGTTAATGCCATTTAAGGTTTTGTAATCTTTATGATAATAGTTTTTCCAAGCTCCATTTCCCTTTTTAAATTGAGTTTCATAATTTGCTACGGCAAAAACACCACTCAAGTCACCGTTCCTATCATAATTTATTAATCGCCAATCCATGTTATTGCTTTTCTTCTCATAATAAGAATTGATAGGCAATCCATTTTTTAGGTATACATCTTCGGAACTATTCTTATCTTTCCTAAACTGAATAGTAATGTTTGATACAAATATTTTTTCGACTCTGTCATATAACTTTCCATTCTTTGTTGTGTATTTTTTTTTTACTTCTTTTAATGACAGAATATTTTCTCCATCATATTTATAATTTCCCCACAAAGCTAACGAGTCACTCCTATTATCGGATGGATTAATTGGGTTAGCTGTTTTTTGTGAGTTAATTTTACAACCAATTAAAATAAATGATAGTACCAGTAAAATAAGATTCTTATTCATGATAATATTGTTTTGCTTCGTCTTGTATAACTTTCCATTGCCATTTATCAAATGTTTTTTGATTATTTAAATCATAATCCATAATATTCTCTGTAGTTTGAATTGCAAAACGATGGATATTTTTTCTTAAAACATTAATTTCATCGTTAAATCGGCTAATTTGCTCGTCAAAAATTCTTTCGTGCTCTCTTCTTAATTGAGAATTTCCGACATATTGAGCCGCATTATTTCTAAACCAATCCCTTTTTTCTTGTTCTTTTAATATTTTTTTATTCTCAATCGCTTGAATTTCTTGATCAACTGTTAGTGTTCCATCTAAAAAGAAGTGCTCCAAACCTAATGTATGACCGATCTCATGTGCATACGATTCAAAATGATTCAAATTTTGATTAAATATAATACAGTGCTTGTTAGCTAAGGGTACATTATAAGCAGCTCCTCCTGCAGTTGGTGAAGTTAATGGTGTTAAATACAAAAAAATTCCTTTTTTTCTTGTTAAACCAGGAAACATCAATTTAAATCTATCATTGATATAATTCATGTACAACCCCGTATCAACTTCCATTGTTGTTTCGTTTAAAAGCATTCCCCTATAAGCATTTTCAACGGACGCATTTTTAAGAGAAATTTTTCTAAATGCCCAATCATAAGGGTTTCCATCTGTATCATAATTAAACTTAATCTGTATTAAGCCTTGATTTAAACTTTGCTTATTTAAAAAGTCTTCAAATGCTTGTAATCCTCCTTTCGAATTTATCTGAGTGTCAATTACAGTTTCTCCAAAAGAAGCATCATCAACAATATACGTTTTTATCACATACACATTTATTGTATATTTAGGCTGGTCACTATTCTTCATAACCATCATTTTTCCCACCTCTTTTTTATCTTCTATTCCCGAGGAAGGGTCTTTAAGTTTTGCGAAGATTTTAATTTGTTCATTTACAGTAAAGGCTCGGTTACATTTTACTTTCACTTGATTATTTGCAAGATAATAATCTCTTGTAGCAGTACCTCCGAGATTTTTGCTTTGTTTACCTCCTGCAATCAATGTGCTCAATGCAATATTCGTCGGTGTTATTACCAAATCAGAATTACTGCTTTCAAACAAAATTTCTGTTGCATCAGAAGATAAAGTTTCTAATTCTTCTACTTCTATATCTAAAGTAACCTCTTGATTCAGCATTAAATTCAGAAAACTGCAATAGTAGTCTTTTCCATAGGGCGAAATAATGTTAGATACATCTGTTGTTTTGTATTCTATTTTTAGTTTTGTTGGATCAAGAGATAATTCTTTATTTGTTCCTCCAACGTTTGTTATCGGATAAATATATTCATCCCGTATCCAATCAAACCCAAACTCTCCATTGTATGTAGTATTTCTTCTAAAATGTATTAAAAACTTCTTTAAAACTATATTTGTTGAAATTATCGGAGGTTCTTCATTAGAAGCATAGCTCACTCCAGAATCAATTCCATTCTGTGTAAATTGATTTCCAAAGGAAGAGTTTTCAATATTTTTCCCTGCATAGGTTTTGGAAGCACCTCCGGTAGTTTCAATATAATCTCCCCCTATAAAAGATTCCTTGCCCATAACTAATGGTTTTTTGAAATTTCTGCAGAATTATTCTTAATCTCTTTTTGAGAATGCTGTTCAAAAACTCCCTGACTTTGATTGGTAATTTTACCATTAGCAACTCTTAATCGATCTTTTTCTGTATGCGATTCTTTATTTCCGGTAATAAACTCAGTCATTTTCCCTGTAACGTTTGTAATAAAATCAGTTCCAACAGAAAGCATATTTAATAAACCAACAGTAGAAGTTCTATTCATACCTGCACTTTCAGAAATATTCATTCCCACGGTATTGTTTTGGTTCATTCCCACGTTTGTGTTCATACTTTCCGTCACATTGATATTCATATTCTTACAATTCAGCGTCATTGTTTCAGGAGCAGTGATATTAATATTACTTCCCGTTGTATCGAGATGAATTTCATTACCCGATTTATCAGTAATAATAATACTTTCATCTTCTGTGAAAACCACTTTATGTCCGCTTCGGGTCATGATAGATTTTACACGGTTGTCTGCAAATCCTCCCAAAGCTGTTCCCCCATGAAACATTCCACCCATTACAAAAGGTCGGTCGGGATGATTGTGTACAAAATTCACCATTACCTGATCTCCAACTTCAGGTATTGCAACATAACCTCGGTTTTGGGTAATTTGATCCGTTCCTCCTGCATCGGGACTCATCATTCTTATAAAATGAGTTGTGTCGTTTGTTTGCCAATCAAATCGTACCTGAACTCTTCCCTGTCCTTCCGGATCGGTGTTTGAAATAACTGTCGCAATCTGTGGCTGTGCGATAGGAACAGTGAATTCAGGCTTTGGTAAAAATCCTGTGTCTGATGCAATTCCGGCAAAACTTCCGGTGTAATGTCCGATCGTATCTATTTCATGCGTGGTTTCCGTCACCATGATTCTTGTGAAATACGATGTTTCATTCGTATCAACTTTTCGCATTTCAATATCTATGCTGCAACCAGGATGCAAAAAAGGAACGGTTGTAGAACCTGAAAGATTGAAAACATTGACCGCCTCGCTTCCAGAAGTGCTTTTTTGTGAATACTCAACATCCAAATGAGTTGTTGCTTTGATGGGAGCAACTCTCAAAGAAGGCGTTTTATAAATTGTATCGTTGTGCTGATAAGCTGTTTTTGCCAAATCTCCAACATGCTGAATCGGTGTTGAACCCGACTTCAAAACTTCATTCTTATTACTATTGTAACCGTAAAATTGTGGTTTGGTATGAACCGCTTTTAATTCTACTTTTATGTCGTTTGCACTGCTTCCGTACGTTAATTTGATCGGCTTATTTTGTGGTGGAAGTTTTCCAAAATGAAGAACTTCTCCGTCGTAATAAAACTGTTCGCCATAAGCTTCTGCCATTCTCGCCAGATAATTGTAATGTGTTTCGTCGTACTGACTGCTGTAAATAATTTGAGAATAATCATTGGTATCAATTCTGATATCAAAACGGCTTTTATCTAAACCCTGTTTTATCACTTCTTCAGCAATAATTCCCATATTGACAGCCTGATTTCCACCAAAACTCTGAATATGCGGTGCTCCATCCAATAAAATTGTTGGACTGTAACCTGACAAAACGATATTTCCCAGACTCATTTTCTCCTGACTGAAACCAACTCCCGTGATAACGCCTACAAAAGTACGTTCCGGACTGTTTTCGATGTCTTTATAAGAAATGACAGCCGTTAATCTTTTGCCTAAAAATTTATTCGCTTCTTCTAAAGTATGGGTTTGGCGGTCGCCTAAAGTATCATGCGCTAAAGTAAGCGTAAATTCGTGGTGCTTTTGTGAGCTTTGGGTAAGCTTAAAATGTTTGTAATATTTGATCACCTTACCTTCAATGACCAAAGATAATTTTACCAATCGGTTAATTCCGGTATGATGATTCTCTGAAATTCCTGCCGCATTCTGAGACGGGCGGAAAACGGAACCTCCATTTTTTTCTGAGGTATTCATATTGTTGTGATTATGTGGTGGATTAAAGATATTAAATTTTATTTATCCATCTAAATTTTAAGTCATAAATTTCATATTCAGGCTTTTAACTTCATGTTATTGTAAAGAGAATTTGTCTTTTTAACTGGCTTTTTTAAGAACAGACTCAATTGCAGCCCTGCTTGAACGGAGCTCTTTTTTATTTTTTGGTGATAACCAGAAAATAAAAAAAGCGGGAGTGGAAGAAGGATAAGCTGCCCTAAAAAATAATAAAGCTTTTTTTACAATGCTCAAACCGAAATCTAGCCAAAATATTGAGTCAAAAAAGACCGTCTTTTCGGGACAGTCTTTATTTGAATCTCTACAAACCTTAATGAATTGCTGTTATGCAGTCGGCCAAATTCCTTCGTAAGCAGAGTTACCATAGTTGATTTTCTCAGCACTTACGATAAAGCTGATCAGCATTGAGTTTTCGTCTACCGCGTCGAAGTCTACTTCGTGTTGAATTACGTAACCGTTTTCCCAGCTTAAAGTAATCAAAGTTCCTTCTTCGTGAGATTTGTTGAACGTGATTTCACCTGTTGTAGGCTTGTATTTTCCGTTTAACAATGACTCAAGGATATCAGATTTTTCTGTTGCCTCGATTGTTAATTTGATCAGTGCATTTGAAGGATCTGATGCTACTCTACCTGAAACATCTGTAGATCTTGAAACGCTGTAGTTAAGCTTTAATAATTTTTGTCCTTCGCTACCGTTGAATTTTAAGATTCCTCTTGAATTTGCTGCCATAATAAGTAAATTTTAAATCGTTAGTATTTTTGTGATTTCTATAACCCAAAGATAGAAACATCGGAAATATTTTTAAAATTTTTAAACCATTATTTCGAAAATTGTAGTAATTCTACGATTTCATGTAGTAGAACTACGACATTTCATGAACATCAACCATTTTTTAACAAACATTGCTAAACTTTAATATAAAGTTCACATTTTATGGAATGATAATTGGCTATGTTTTTAAACACCATAAAAATAAAATATTATGAAAAAGTTAATGTTATTTGCCTTTGGAATAGGCTTAGTTGCGGCAAGTTGCGGATCAAAAGAACCGCAAATGTCTTCAGAAAACAAAGATTCGATGAATATAACTGCAGATACGTCTGCAAGTAAAGACTCGATGCCGGTGAAAAGTCCGGATACAGTGAAAATGCCTGTAGATACAGTTACAGCCCCAGTAAAATAAAGAATAAAATTTCAGACAAAAATAAATCTGCTGATAATTTCGGCAGATTTTTTATATTTGATTGAACAACCAAAACGTTTTAAATATGAAAAAAACAGGAATAGCAATGCTTTTAGGTTTAATGACTTTAGGAAGCTGTGCAGACAAAAAAGAAAACAGAGAAGCGTATAAAGAAAATCACAATAAAGACTCTCTGCTCAATCTATCGGCAGATTCTGCGGCTGCAAATTCTGAACCCACTAAACCGGAAAAAGATACTCCGAAAGCATTACGAGATACCGCTGCTACACCAACCGATTACGGCAGTAAAGAATCAAAACCTAATACCGCTGTAGGAGGCTCAAGATAAAAAACAAATCCGTAGAACATTCTATGGATTTTATTTTTAAAAAATTTACAAAACATCCCTCTTATTTTCATTAAAAAGAGAATAATTATTTAACTTAATTATTACATTTGTATCCAACAAAAAAAATTCATGAAAAAAACAGCAATATTATCATTCCTTTTTCTTGCAGCAATAGCATTTGCTCAGGGAATTAAATTTGAAGAAGGAAATTTTAAAAGTATTTTGGCTAAAGCAAAAAAAGAAAACAAGCTTGTTTTTATTGATGCTTATGCAGTTTGGTGTGGACCATGTAAATTAATGGTGAAAAATATTTTCCCGTTAAAGCCAGTTGGAGATTATTATAACGCAAACTTCGTCAATGCAAAAATTGACATGGAAAAAGGCGAAGGTATTGATCTTGCAAAAAAATACAATGTAAAAGTATTCCCTACTTATCTTTTCATCAACGGTGACGGTGAAGAAGTTCACAGAACAATCGGTTATGTTGAAGAAAAAGATTTCATCCAGTTTGCAATGGATGCAGGTGATCCTAATAAAAGACTGACTGCTTTAAAGCAAAAATTTGAAAAAGGAGAAAAAGATTCTGAATTCCTTTTAAATCTTGCTGAGCTAACTGTTTATAACGATACAGAATTTTCTAACAGAGTTTTGGAGCGTTATTTTGCTGCAAAACCGGAAATCAATCAGAATAACCTGCAACTTCTTTTCCAGGCAATGAAAAGCACAGAAGGAGCTCCTTACAAGATTTTCACAGAAAGAAAAGCTGACATCATGAAAATCATACCTGAGAAAAATCTTGAAAACATCGAGAAAAATGTGAAGGTAAATACAGTAATGAGCAAAGCTTACAACACAACAACCAAAAAGTTGGACGAAGCTTATTTCCTTGCAGAAACTCAAAAATTCATGACTAAAGAAGATGCTGAGAAACTTTTGAAAAGAGTAAAATCCAGCAGAGCTTTAAAAGACAAAGATTTTGCAACGTATGAGAAAATCAGTTTAGAATTATATAAAGATTATACGGCTGCATCATCTGACGAATTAAATTCTATTGCATGGAACTTCTTTGAAAATGTGACAACCAAATCTTCTTTGGAAACTGCTGTAAAATGGGCACAGGAATCTGTAAATAAGAATGAAAATTACGCAAATACAGATACTTTAGCAAACCTTTACAACAAAATTGGTGATAAGAAAAATGCTAAAATATGGGCAGAAAAATCACTTCAGCTTGGAAAAGCAGCTGGTGAAGATACTGCAGACACAGAAAAACTATTGAAGAGCCTTTAATCTTTAATTTTAAAACATAGAAAATCCCGCTGAACAATATATTTTTCAGCGGGATTTTTATTTATTAACATAGTTAATTGTTCATTACGTCAGTTCGAGTAGCGAAGCGTATCGAGAACAACTTTTCTTATTAAAACTTCTCGATACAGTTTTTTTCAAAAACTTACTCGAAGTGACGACGAAAACCTTTGACAATTTAATACTCAAACAAAATACTTCCCCAAGTAAAACCACTCCCAAAAGCCGAAAGAAGAACCAAATCTCCTCTTTTGATCTTTCCTAATTCAATCGCTTCACTTAAAGCAATCGGAATAGAAGCTGCCGTTGTATTTCCGTATTTCTGAATATTATTATGGATCTTTTCGTCCGGTAAACCAAATTTCTGCTGGACAAACTGGGCAATTCTTAAATTCGCCTGATGCGGAATGAACATATCGAGATCTTCAATGGTTTTTCCTGCTTTATCTAAAGCCTCCTTCATCGTTTCAGGAAATCTTGTCACCGCATGTTTGAAAACGAAATTCCCGTTCATAATCGGATATACTTCTTTATCCGTTACATTTTCAGGTTCTTTTCTCATTCTGTCGCTCCAGCCGTATTTTGAACCAGGGAATTGCGTACACAATTCATCTGCATATTTTCCTTCAGAATGCATATTCATCGCTAAAATATCTCCTGCTTTTTCATCTTCAGTTGCAGAAAGTACAATTGCTCCCGCACCGTCACCGAAAATTACAGAAACTCCTCTTCCTTCATCAGAAAAATCAAGTCCGAAAGAATGAACTTCAGCGCCTACAACCAGAATATTTTTATACGTTCCAGATTTAATAAAAGCATTCGCAACGCTCATTGCATACACAAATCCTGAACACTGGTTCCTTACATCCAAAGCTCCGATCGTATCACACCCCAACATATCCTGAAGTAAAACTCCACATCCCGGAAAATAATAATCCGGAGAAAGGGTAGCAAAAACAATATAATCGATATCTTTTGCCGTTAAACCAGCTTTTTCTAAAGCTTTTTCAGAAGCCTTAAAACCAAGATAAGCTGTCGTTTCCTGAGCATCGTTTCGGTTGATTCTGTGTCTTCTTTCTTTTATTCCGGTACGCTCGGTAATCCACTCATCATTGGTGGTCATTAGTTTTGCTAAATCATCATTGGTGACCACATGATCCGGAACATGAAATCCGATCCCTTTTATTGTACTTTTAATCATATAGTTTTTTCTAATTTTGGTAAAGATAAAATTATTTTATACATCATATTTCAAATTAATAGTATTTTTACTTTATGCCTATTGATACAATTTACAGAGATTCGGGATGCGAATGGATAGACGTGGAAGCGCCTACTGCAGAAGACATGAAATACCTTCATGAGCGCTACGAAATTAACAATCTTCTTTTGGAAGACACCTTAGATCCGAATCACCTACCCAAATACGAAGCCGACGGAAACGTAAAGTTTTTTCTTTTGCGTGAAAGCACCGAGCTGGAAAGAAAAAACCTCAACACCATAAGTGACATCAGTACGAAAATCGGAATTTTTCTTCTGGAAAACACGATTATCACTGTTCACAGAATGAAAACCAAAAGTATTTCGGAGACAAAAAAACAGCTTTCGGCAGGTCAGGAAAACTGTTCTCCCGATAAAGTTGCGTTAATGATTGCTCTGATTATTATGAAAAGTTTTGATGATGAAGCCATCAGTCTTTTTGAAACAATGGATAATATCGAGAACGAAATTTTCCTTAAAAATACCAATCACACGAATCAAATCCGCAGATTATATAAACTGAAACGAAAATCAGGATTGAACTCAAGAGTTTTGACGATTTCTACAGATGCTATTGATAAGTTTAAGCTACTCAATTTACAAGATTCTGAAGTGGTCGATTTAAAAGATAAACACAAAGATGTGGTTGCCGATTTTGATCATCTCAACATTCAGATTACCAACTTAATTTCGATGTTTCTGGCGCTGTCTGATCAGAAAGCCAATCAGGTAATGAAAGTTTTGGCGATTTATTCTGTTTACTTTTTACCGATCACATTTATTGCCGGTTTATACGGAATGAACTTTGACAATATGCCAGAATTACATACCAAACAAGGATATTTTTATACTTTAGGAGTAATGGGAATCATTGTGATTTGCACGTTTATTTATGCAAGAAGAAAGCAATGGTAAAACCAGTGAAAATACCTATTGATTTAAAAATAGTTTTTAATTAATTTTATAATATAAACAACAATAATCCAATTAGGTAAAACAAAAACCAATCATGAAAACAGAAATGCTTCAAAAAATTATTGAGGAGGACATGCTTTCTCAACATTCTAAAGATAAGCTAAAAGATTTGCATGAAAATATTTCACAAAAAGAATTCTCAGATATTCTGGATGCTGAAGGGAACCAATATATAAATTTTGTACAAGAAGGAGGTGGTGTTTGGGGGGTTGCATTGGTAGGCTATCTTTATGCATTAGAAATTTTCGGAATTCGGTTTCTAAGAATTGCAGGAACAAGTGCAGGTGCAATTAACACGATGTTGATTGCTGCTTTGGGTGATAGAAGCAAAAATAAAAGTAATCAAATAAAAAAAATATTATTTAACTGGAAATTTATCGATTTTATGGATGGTAAATCTATTGTTAGACAAATGGCCAGTCGTATTTTAAAAAGTAAAAATTATGTACAAAAAATAAGCTTTTCTTTTCTTTTACTAGCTTTTATAATAATAATTTTCCCTTTTCTTATTCTTTTCTTTAAAATAAATGCTTGGCTATATCTTATTCCATTTCTTTTATTATCTCTATCATTTCTTACAGTCTATCATTATTACAATCTTTTTAAAGTAAACAATGTAGGTCTTAATCCTGGTACGGCTTTCGAAAAAAAATTACAAGATGCGCTGGATAGTTTCAATATTAAAAGTGTAAGTGATTTAAATAAGGAGTACAATAAAAAAGGAAGGGCGCTCAACTTAAATTACCGTTATGGTAACGAAGATCAGTATTATAATATTGCTTTAAAAAATATTAAAAGTATCTACGACAATCAAATGGCAAACTTGAGTATATCAAAATTTAAGTTTTTTTTAGAATCTGCTCAAAACAATCATATTTACAAAGAAAACCCATTCACATTGCTCCGTTCAGATTATACTATTATAACAACTGACATTAATTCAAAAATAAAAATTGAATTACCTAAAATGGCAAACCTGTACTGGACCAAGGAAGAGCTTTCACAAATTAGTCCTGCAAAATTTGTCCGCGCATCCATGTCTGTTCCGTTCTTTTTTGAACCTATGATTAAGAAAATTGATACCTCCAAAGATTCTATTGTTCAAGCCTGGAAATTTTGGCTGAATGCAGATCCTGCCAATGTCTTTGAAGAAGGGATTTTTGTAGATGGTGGTAGTATCTCAAATTTCCCTATCGATATCTTTCATGAAAATGATATTTTTTATCCAAGAATTCCTGTTTTTGGTGTACGACTTATTAATAAAGCTGAAATTGGTGAAGCCAGAGGCTCAGGAAGTAAAGTAATACTGAAAAGCCCAATAAGTTTTGTAGGAAATATTTTTGATACCTTAAAAGGATTCAATGATAAGGCATTCTTAAACAAATATACTTTTTATAGTAGCCACAGCATTCAGTTTGTAGATTGTAGCCCTAGTAATTGGCTTAATTTTTTTATGGAAGACAAAGAAAAAAAAGAACTTTTCAATAAAGGATTTTTAGCCGGGCTTGAGTTTTTAGAAAAATTTGACTGGGAAAAATATAAATATGAAAGAATGTTAGTTGCTTTAAAAGAAAAAAATATTTTGCTACAAGAGACAAAACCCGATATGGGATAAAACTTAAATATCCAAGAATATTTTTTAATTATTTAAATTTTCAAAGTGGTAGCAATTTTAAAAATTTATTTCTATGATTTTTAAATGAAACAAAAAAAAGAAATAGTTTGAAATAAATTTCATCCAAAAAAAAATTCTTATATGGAAATAGAATGTTGTATCTGAACTTTATAGATCATTATATTTGCTCTTTAACAAAACTAATAAAGTTATAAAAAAGATTTTTTTATAATAAAAGCATGTAACGAAAAAATCAAAAATTTACTTTTAGAAAGATTTTATTCCATCTTACCAAATTTATTTTAATATGCTCATAATTTGGTTAAGCTTTATGATGTTAAGCTAGTAAAATTTATTAAACTAATAAAAACTGAAAAGCCTGTAATTGATAAAAAATTGCTTTTGCTTATCCATATCTAAAAAAATATGAGAAAAAATTCATAAAAATATTTAGAATTCTGAAATTCTAAATATCAATAATTAAAAACAATTATATGAAATCGGAAAAATGGTTTGAAACTAAAAAAGAAGCTGAAATAGATTCTGAAGGTAAAATAGTAGTTAAGAAAATAACACTTGAAAGGCAAAAAGACTTTGAAAAGAGAGAATTCATAGACTATGCAATTAAAATAATCGGAGTATTTTCTATTGGTATCCCTTTAGTTTTGTTTTTTTTTAATCAAAAATTAGAAAAAGATAAACAAATCAGAAATAAGCAACTGGAAACTTATACTTCTACAATGACAGACCTGCATAAATTTTCATATATCAATCCATTTGTACAAGATTATGAAAAAGAAGCATCGAAAGTCTTAAATGAAGTTTATCCTAAGGTTTTAATTCTAAATGACAAAAATGTTATTAAAGAATTTGAAAATTTAAATGAATATATTGAGTTTTGTATTCAAAACAATAGTTTTTTAATAAAATGTGATAAAATAAACATTTCAATTATTCATTATCTTCCCCAAAAAAATTATATAGACAAAAACGATGACTACAATTATTTGAATTATCAGAAAAAAAACCTCAGTGATTTCAGAAAATCTCAAAACCATCTTATAATAAAACAATTAAATCGTATCGACATTATTGTTGATAGTTTGAAAAATAATTTAAATACCCTTGATAACAAGAAAAAAGCACAATTAATTCCCTACAGAGGACCAAATTTTTATAAAACAGATTTTATGAATGAATATCAAGATTACACTAAAGAACAAATAAAAAAAATTAATGAAGAAATTAAAAATACTTTGGATCTCAATTAACTTTAAAATATTTTATAAATCGAATAAATAGTTTTTCATAAATAGAAATTATTTACTTGAAGTACAAATAATAAATTAAGAGACTTCCATCCATCAGAATAACAGATTAGTAAGCTTTTATGTGTGTCGTTCCGAATGAAATAAAGCTAAATGATAAATTTCTAAAATTACTAGCTTTTTCACGTTCTACCCTTTCCTCCACATCGGATCATGCTTTAAGATCGCCTCATTCACAATGCAATCTTCTGCGTGCGCACCTTTTATAAAACCAATGCTCATTAAAAACTCATTTACAATTTCGCCGCCTGTAAATTTGAAAGTTTTTTTAAACAGTTTCATCCATTCCTGTAAAGTTTTGGGATGATGATGTTCCAGCCATTTCTCAAAAGAACCGAATTCTTTTTGAAGCTCTATGATCGTTTTTGCATTTTCAATGGCAGCATTTACCTTTAGTTTATTTCTGATAATTCCGGGATCACTTAATAACCTTTCACGGTCTTCTTCACTATAAGCGGCAATTTTTTCGATATTAAAATTATCATACGCTTTCCTGAAACCTTCTTCTTTCTTTAAAATAGTTTCCCAGCTCAATCCTGCCTGATTGATCTCCATAATCAACCTTCCAAACAATTCATTATCATCATGAATCGGAAATCCGTAATGATTGTCGTGATATTTTTTGTGCAACTCTTTTCTGCTTTCAGGCTGCATTCTTTCGACTGCTGAACAATAACTCATGAAAATAAATTTTGTATAAAGTTAATATAAACTGCTGACAAGTGTTTGTCAGCAGCAGCATTTATTTAGAAAAACATTTTACAGATGATCTATAAAATCAAGATATTGAGGAACACTTTTTTCTATCCATTCCGGAGAAGGATTATGTTCCATTCCGTAATAAACAAAAGGGTCTTTGTAATCTGCTTTTATATATTCAAAGCTGAGTTCGAAAGGTCTTGTTAATTCTTTCATCGTGTATTTATATTTTCCGGAAGCACTAAAGCCTTCATCATCAATTCCTGTTGAAATTGCCAAAGCAATCTTTTTTCCGCCTACTTTAAATCCGCTTTTACTTCCATAAGCCCAACCGTGCAAAAGAACTTCATCCAACCATTTTTTCAATAAAGGCGGACTGCTAAACCAATAAAACGGAAACTGAAAAATAATTTTATCATAAGCTTCAATCAATTCTTGTTCTTTTTTAACATCAATATTTTCATCAGGATAACTTTCGTACAGTTGATGAACCGTATATTTTTCGGGAAACTTCTTCAATTCTTTCACCCATCTTTTATTGATCAACGACTCTTCCATTTTTGGGTGAGTAACGATTACTAATGTTCTCATATTTTTAAATTTCTTTTACAAAAATAATAGGTGTAACTTACATTTTGTACATTAGCAACCCATTGTATGGTACTATAAAAAATGTAAGTAATGACTAAAATAAAGGAAACTTCAACCAATTTTGCGAATAAAAAAGCACTCATCGATGAATGTCCGGAGCTTTATGCCTCAAAATTAATTGGCGGACAATGGTCACTTGCCATCTGCTGTTATCTGATCAACGGAAAACTGAGATTCGGAGAACTCAGAAAGATCCTCGGAAATATTACAGAACGTATGCTTACGCTTCAGCTTCGAAGACTTGAAGAAGATAAAATTATCACAAGAACAGTTTATGCAGAAGTTCCGCCAAGAGTGGAATATGAATTAACAGAAATTGGTTATCAGCTAAAACCCGTTATCGAAGAATTAGAAAAATGGGGAATTATGCACAAGCAAAGTATTTAAACTTAAGATCTTTATAGAAGTTTTAAACCGCTCGTTCCGGCTTTAAACGAAAAATTTCTTTTGCATTAAAAATAATAACGGCTAAAAATATAATTGCATAAGACAGAATCTGCAACCCTCCAAGAGCCTCGTGATAAACAGCTCCTGCTAAAACAAAGGCAATAATAGGATTGATATTGAGAATCATTCCGACTTTTGATGAGGCAATTCCTGATAACGCATATAAATTCAGCAATAATGGGACAATTGTGTACATTACTGCAATGATTTCAATATAGAAATAGAATTTAAATTCTGTAGGAACCGTTCCTGAATACGACGGAAAAAACGGCAATAAGATCAATGCCGCCAAGATCATATGGAAATTAAGAATCAGAAACTTATCAAACTTAGAATTTACACTCTGAATAATTAAATAACATGCATAAGTAGAACCAATTAAACTACTGTAAACCATATCAATAAGATTGGAATACGACAACAAAACACATCCTACTCCACTTAAAACTACCGAGATCCATTGTAATTTTGTCAGCTTTTCCCGAAGAATAAAAAAAGCAAGAATCGTTGTAATTATCGGACATACAAGATAGGCGACAGACGTTGCTCTCACACTGATATGATTCATCACATAGATAAACGAAAACCAATTTCCGGTAAGTAAAATACTGCTTAAAACATTTAATCCTACTATTTTATATTTACTGTCCTTTGAAATACTTTTAAAATATTTTAAATTTTCTTTAAACTTAGCTCTTCTAAAAAGTACCGTTACCACAGACATAATCAATGCACAGCTGAAAACTCTGTAAAAAAGGATGTCTAAAGAAGCATACGAATGCAGCGGTCTTAAAACCAGACTGAATGTTCCCCAAGTAGCGAATGCGAAAATGGCGGCTAAATAATATTTTAGATTCTTCAATTGAAGTAAAAGTATTTTATTGCTTTAAATAGAGACAAAGATAAGAATAAGGAAGCTGTGATTATAGAATAACTTTAGTACACGACATATTTTTCAACACAAAAGAGTCAAAAGATTTTATACAGAAATAAGTTGTTCAAAAACTAGCAAAAAAACAATAAATGAAAATTTTACATTTTAGAAACTTTTGAATCTCTCTTTTTTCAATCATTTCTTTTGATTCTTTTGCGGTAAAATACAATAATTGCAGCCCTTTTAATTTTGAAAACCGTAGTTTTGTAGAGATGTCAAATATAAAACTTCACATAAAATTCTACCGAGCAATAGTAATGATGCTTGTTGTAGCGTTTTCTTTATCTCCGTGTTCATTAAAGAGAGATGTATTGGAGGTTTTTGACATTCAGCACATCGGTACTCTCAACAAAGTAAAAACAACGGCACCATCATTTTCTGCTTGCGAGAGTTTTAATTCTTCTTCGAAAGTTTCCGTTTCAAAATCTGATTTTAAATTTAAAGGAATTGCATTTTCAGATTTTTTAAAATCGGATAATTTAAATTTTGAAAAGCCAGCTTTTTCTCAAAAAAATTATTCCGGAAACACTTCAGGAAACAGTCCTCCAAAGTATATTTTATTTAAAAGATTGAAACTGGATATGGCTTAGAATAATTTCTAAATCATTTTTCACAATCAATTTTTAAAATAAACTTTAATGACAAAAAATATGACCAATCAGCCTACTGATATGGCTGGTTTATATACATTATCAATCCGCCTTGTAATTGGCTGGACCTACTTTTCAGCTTTCTGGCGCAGACTTATTCTCGAAAACAAACTCATTCCCGATGAAGCCGGATATATCGGCGAAAAATTCAACCATTTTTTACCGAATGCTTTAGGAATAAAACCCATAATTGAATATCTGGTTACTCATCCTGATGCGCTGCAAACCTCAATGGTCAGCTTTACCATCATTGAAGCTATTGTAGGATTATTTATTATTTTGGGACTGTTCACAAGATTGATGGCTGCAGGAGTTTTTGCTTTAGCAATGGGAATTTTATTAGGTTCGGGATGGATAGGAACGACCTGTTTAGACGAATGGCAAATAGGCGTTTTGGGAATCGCTTGCGGTTTTACGCTTTTTCTTACAGGTAGCGGAACTTATTCTTTAGACCAATATTTTAAAAATAAAGAATATCGTTTTACTCAGAAAAAATGGTTTCATTATGTAGGTTCTGGGATTTTACCGATTAGAAATCTAAAACGTTTTGTACTTGTAGGTTCACTGCTTATTTTTGGATTGACGTTATACACCAATCAATATTTTCATGGTGGTATTTTTGGAACTCTGCATAATAAATCGGTGAAACCAAAGGTTGAAATTTCCAATATAAAAATGAATCTGTCGCAGGTAAAATTTGAGATTTACAGAACAGAAGGTGTCGATGTTTATGGTTCTTTTCTTATTGGAATTGATTTGTTAAATGAGCAAGGAGAAGTCATTCAATCCATGAATGGAGCTGAACTTTCAAAATTTTCTAAAGAAAAAATTCATAATCATTATGTGGCGAAAGTAAAGCCCGGAAAGCACAGTTTAATTATTCCTTTAGGTTCAAAAGCTGATTTAACGATTGATTTGAAAGATAATTCTTCTTCATCCGAAAAAATTTCATTGATAAAATTAACTGACATCAGCGGTGCGGAATGGATTGCGAAAATCAAATAAATTTAAATTAATATTTTATCATATTCACTGATTTTCTGAATATGATAAAATATTAATATCTGGAAAAGGTTTTATTTTGTAAATTTAAACTAATAACAAATTCAAAACTACCTCATGAAAAACTCAATTCTTCTAATTTTCATGCTTACATTCTTAAGTTTCGGAAACTTTGCAAAAGCCCAGAAAATATCCGATGGCGAAACTGCAGACGTTAACGGAATGAAAGTAAGCTTCAACATCCTTAATAAAGAAAGCATCCAAGTCGGAGGAAAAAACTTCGACCGCTACAAAGTATCGGCTTCGGTAAAAAATACGTCAGATAAATCTTACAATATCCGACTTACCTCTTACCCACAAATTGTAATGGACACCGGCATTGTAGAGCTCGATTGTGTAAATGCTACCGGAGCAAAACTAACATCGAAAAAGATTCAGCTAAAAATGAAAACTCAGATGATCAATGTTTCGTATTCTGCTTACGACAAATCCGGAAAGTTTGTTACCAACATCTTGCCTGTTATCGGAAGTTATTATTTTGATACAGGAGATACAATTAATGATGATGCTATTTTTATTGTTCCACAGGGTGAAAAACCTGAGGTAAGTGTAAGAAGTTTGAGATAATGTTTTGAAAAAATATGACTAAATGCTTATTTTTCTGTTTCTTAATAATCCAGTTCAATTTTTTGTTGGGCCAAAGCAATTTGGAGTATGATAAAATTTTGAAAATTGAAAATCTGAAATTCAATGACTCTGAAATCAGGGTTTATAAAGATTACCAAACTTCTACAGGTTTAGAGCTCTTTCGGTTTTATAAGGACAACAATGAAAACTGGAAAGCTGAATTTTATAACACTGTAGCTTCAAAAAATAATAAAGATGAAACGATTATAAGAACAAGGAAGTCTAAATTAAATTCTCTGAAAAATTTTGAACTGATTTGGTTACAAATCCTAGACACTCAAATTATTCATCTTCCTAAATGGGAAGCTTTCCAATACAAATTAAAAACTATAAACAAGAAATATCAGATTGAAGATGGCGAACTTTTATCATCATCGTCTAATATTGCCGTTCTTGACGGAGTATCTTTTTATGTGAAAATTAAAGTTGGAAAAAAAGAAAATGAGTTCATATATTACAATCCTAAGTCTTATTTAGAAACATATCCTAATGTAGATGAATTGCTTTCGTTTCAAGAATTACTGAATCTTATTAGTAATGAATTTAATATTTTTATAAAAAAATAATTCAAACATTACACTAAGCTTACAAAAAAACACCTCTGAATACAGAGGTGTTTTTTATATAATAAATTGATATTAATTATAATTCTAAGAAACTGTGTGCTACCGCAACTTCTTTAGTTCCGCTTCCTTCGATTGTATCTGTTTCTGCAACTTCACCATCAATATAAATTGATACAATAAGTTTAGAATCAGCATTCAAAAGATTAGCATTTGCTGCAAAATTTAATTGAGACTGGCTAGAATTTACAAAAAACTCACCGCTCGTCCAAAGTAAACCAGGAGAATCAAACAATGTTTCCTGCTTTGTTCCTACCTGAGTAATAATCGTTTTGAATGTACTTACAGGAGGAGTAGGAGCTGTACCGCCATTAACTATTTTTGCTTCAAACTGTACCAAGTGATCTTGAAACTGGTCTTCGTCGTCGTCATCTTTACAAGAATTAAAAACAGAAGCTACTGAAAGTAATATCACTGCTAAAAATGAAAGTCTAAGTAAATTTTTTGATTTGTAAAATTGCTTCATTTCTCCAAATAGATTTTTTAATGTTTCAAATATAGGATTTTTATCAATATAAAAATAACTTTTATGAAAATTTTCCAACAAAGATTTCCAAATAATATCAAATCAATAAAAGACTCAATATGCTTTCTATGATGTAAATTCTTGATGATATTTTATATTTACCTGAGCATTTCGTCTTAAAATTATTAAATAGAAATCTCAATATTATTATCTTTGCTAAATGAATTTAGATTATATCGTAAGAGAACCCGAAAATATTAGTTCAATTACCCCCATTCTTTTCATGCTTCACGGTTATGGCAGCAATGAGCAAGATCTTTTCAGTTTTAGAGAAAGCCTTCCGGCAGATTGGATTATTGTGAGTTTCAGAGCTCCAAAACCTACTCAGTTTGAAGGATATTCTTGGTTTGATATCGATTTCAACAATCCTGAACAATTTATAGATATCGATCAGGCAAAAGAAGTTCTTGAAAGTGTTCTGCAAAATATCATGGCAATTACCAACAAATATGGGCTTACTAGAAATAAAACACATCTTTGCGGATTCAGCCAAGGTGGAATTCTGTGTTACAGTTTAGCTTTAAAATACCCTGAGCTTTTTAATTATGTTGCCTGCTTAAGTAGTTATCCTGAAGAAAAACTGCTTACTGATATTGTGAAAGATAAAAAGAAATTAGAAAATCTACGTTTCTTTGTTTCTCATGGTACAGACGACGCCATTATCCCTATGGATTGGGGAAGAAAAGCTGCAGATCTTCTGTATGATTTGAGTTGCTATTTCACATTCAGAGAATATATGAGCGGTCATGGTGTCAACCAAAAAAATTATATTGATCTGATGGAATTTTTCTCAAAATAGCACATTAAAAAATCATTGTCGATTTATAAAATATTAAACATTCATACTCATGAATGTTTTTTTTGTAACATATGATATAATTTACTAAATTCAAAACATGAAATTCAGATTTTTAATATCAATTTTACTGTTCAGTATTTTCATTAATGCTCAAAATAATTTTGAGATTAAAAACGGAAATAAAGTAGTGATTCCTTTTAAGTTGATTAATAATTTAATCTTCATTCCTATTAACATCAATGGTGCAGAACTCACCTTCATGCTTGATAGCGGAGTAACAGAAAACACTATTTTCAGCCTTGAAGACAAAGAAATAAAGCTAAGCGCAATGGAAAAAATGAAATTTTCCGGGCTTGGTGGTAACAGAAGTATTGAAGGATTTAAATCTGATCTTAATGTCGGGAAAATTGGGAAAAACTTCGTTAATGATTCTTTGATGGTTTACATTATTCAGGATGAGGAATTCAATATTTCTTCACACATAGGAATTCCCGTGAACGGATTTATCGGCTATCATTTTTTTAAAGACTACCCAATTATCATAGATTACAGTTCAAAAAAAATTACCGTTTTTAAAGACCGCGCTCTTTTTGAAAAGAAAATTAAAAAGTTTGATGAGTTTCCTATTTCTATTGAGAAAAATAAACCTTACATTTCTGCTGATGTAGAAATGACAAGCGACAAAAAAGCTTCAAAAATGTTAATTGATATTGGCAATAGCGATGCTATCTGGTTATTCCCTACTCTGATAAAAGATTTTGTCTACAACAGACCCAATATTGATGATTTTTTAGGCAGAGGTTTTAATGGAGATATCTATGGAAAAAGAAGCAGAATTCATCAGCTTAATCTTGGGAAATTTAAGTTTGAAAAACCTTTAACTGCGATGCCGGATGAATTTTCTATTCAGCACCTCAATTTGGCAAAAGATAGGAAAGGTTCAGTTGGAGGAGAAATCATGCGTAGATTTACAGTAGCTTTTGATTATCCGAACGAAAAAATATATCTTAGAAAAAATAGAAATTACGATGATCCTTTTCATTTTAATATGAGCGGGCTCGATTTTAAACAAGACGGTCTTCAATGGGAGAAAGATTATTTAACTTTTAAAACACTAACTGAAAAATCGGCAACAGGTGAAAACCAAACTTATAACAGTAATCTTTATTATAAATTTGTTTTAAAACCTCTATTTTCACTTGCGGGTGTAAGAAAAGATTCTCCTGCAGATAAAGCAGGCCTAAAAAAAAATGATCAATTAATAACCATTAACGGAAAGAAAACTTCAGAGATGACATTGAACAAAATTATGGAAATGATGAAATCTGAAGAAGGAAAAACAATCAATATCACCGTAGACAGAAAAGGTTTAGAGCTAAAATTTTCGTTTACATTAGAAGACCCCATTCCCTATCAAGAATAATATGGAAACAAAAGAAACCACTTTAGATAAAATAAGAACTCGCCCGAGATTTAAAATGTATACGCATCTCAGCAAAGAGACGTATGCCGAAAATCTGAAAAAATATTTAGTTGAGCATAAAGACGAATTTACAGGCAATGTAAACACAGAAGTTGCGACCATTTCTGTTTTAACCAAAGACGATAATTACTGGAAACCTTGTTTAGCACTCAGAACCGAACTTGATGAAGAAATTACGGTTATAAGAGGAGTTTTCGGACCAAGTTCTGCAGTGTGGACATTTTTTATGTTTCTCTATTTCTTGTTTACCATTTCGTGGATGACTTTTTTCACCATGTATTATGTAGAAAATCAAATCAACAGCCACGAATATCCGTGGGCTTTACACGCTTCATTTTTAATGCTCATTTTCATTGCAATTACTTACACAGCAGCAAGATTCGGACAAATAAAAGCTAAGGAGGAAATGAAAAAACTCCGCAAATTTGCGGAGGAATCTACTTTAAAATTCGAAAAAATAGTTTAGTTTTCTGAAGTTTCAGTTTCCTGAAGAGCCGATTGTGAAGCTTTTGCTGCTTTTATAGAATCTGATATTTTCTCACGATTGGTTTGCTCGAAAACCATTTTTTCAACATTAGGCTGAATCAATTTGGTCATTTCTTCAACTGAAATATTATTGGCATTAGGATCATTCAGAAGATTTCTCCAGGGTTTTCTTTTTCCCCAAGGATAGTCACCAAAAACCATTACCGGTGTACCTTTCGCTTTTGTGGTTGCACCACCCGGATTTAAAATCCATGTATCTGCATAATTATATAACCAAATTGCATCTTTCATTAATAATCTTAGGCAAGAATGAGATGCAGGATAACCAGGAAGGTCATACTGATGCCATCCTATTCCGTGGGTATTGTGAATATTGAAATTATAAGGAAGTTTCCATTCGCTTTTTACCGTGGAAATTGCGAGTTTCTTTTTCCAATTCGCAAACATCAAACCTCTGTCGGTTTGAGCTGCTTTTTTTCCCATACTTGTTGGTCCCCATTTTACCAAGGCTCCGTTTGAATATACTCCGTAAGCTTGAATAGGATATGAAAATATGACAAACTTTTTCACATCGCTCAATACATCAAGCTGCATTGGGAAAGGTGAATATGTCATTAAAGTGGTGTCTATTTTTGCAGGAACCACCAATGTATCAGAATTCCATTTGCTTTTGGAATCTAATCTGTTTAATGCTAAAATTGCATATCGTTCTCTTTCTGTATATTTTTTACTGAAAATCGCATACAGAGAATCTCTCAGCTTTTTATCTTTTGGGATTGCAAAGGCATTGTAAAATCCGTTCTCCTGCATCATTGGCGGCGCAGATTCTTCTACCGGTTTTGTTTTGATAGAATCAGGATTGGCGGTATTTTTTGCAATTTCTTCTGAGGTAGAAGTCTGTTGCTGATTTTGATCTACAGCTTCTTCTTTTTTACAGGAAGTAAGACATAATGCAAAAAATAAAGTGTAAAATATTGATTTTTTCAAAGTTAGGTTTTTCATAAATATAATGATTCATCAGAGTCTCGTATAGACTTACAAATATCAGACCTAAATTATAAAAACACAGGACTTTTAATTCTACAAGTCTTGATTAAATTTACAAAAATCATTTTTCATTTAGACAATAAATTATATATTTACCAATAATTCATCATTATTTGAATTATTAAAATATAAATATTTTTAAAACAATGAAAAAAACAACGATTTATTCGATTACTGTAGCTTTTGCTTTAATTTTAATTCTTTCATCTTTTCAAATTTCCAGAGGAAGACACCTTTACAGAAATCAATGGACAATCCCTTCACAGAAGCAACTTCAGATTAAAAATTCAT
The DNA here is from genome assembly GCF_900143185.1 of Chryseobacterium scophthalmum. NCBI lineage: Bacteria > Pseudomonadati > Bacteroidota > Flavobacteriia > Flavobacteriales > Weeksellaceae > Chryseobacterium > Chryseobacterium scophthalmum. Next base: position 51,195 of record NZ_FSRQ01000007.1, read on the forward strand.
CAAAAGAAAATTTAAATGTGGTTTTATATAACACTTCGAAAACAGAAGATTTGAAATATATTACCGATAAAAATCAGACAAAAGTACTTCCGAAAAACGATTCTGTAGTAACAAAAATCAATTTTATAAATGAATTATACATCGTAAACAATTCGTCTCAACAGAATTTATTTAAAATTAAAATCATTAATAACAGCGGAAAAATAAAGGCAACCGTAAAAGATAAATCGTCTAAATAACCATTCTTTAATTAGCCGAAATCAAACATTACTATCAAAAGATGGTAATGTTTTTTTTTGTGATTAATCGACAACATTTTAGAGGGCATTCAAATGATTTTCATGTTTAAAAAAGCACTTTCTAGAAAATAGTTTTGGAAGGATTATTATAATTCTGTCCGCATTTTAGGTAAAAAAAAGCCAGCAGCAATAAATTGCTACTGGCTGATCATTAAGTTATGATTGATTAATACCTAAGTATTTTATCTTTTTATAAACTTAAATGTTTTAACATCATCTTTAGTGAATACCTGAATCAAGTAAACTCCCTGAACTAATGAATGAACATTAATGCTTCTTTCATTTTTAGATAATGTTTTCTCGGTAACTTTTCTACCGTCAGCTGCATAAATCGCTAATTTTATAATTTTCTCCTCTCCACTTATGTTAAGGATATCTATTACAGGATTAGGATAAATTTGCATATCTGAGTTTGGTTTTATAGCGTTACCTACACTTAAACTCGCATTGTAAGCAAGAACAGCCAATGAAGCTGTAGACTCACAAACCCCCACTGTTTGGGTTGCATAATACGTTGTATTATTTACAATCACTGTAGTGATTGGTAAACTTCCCGTATGATTTGCCGCATCTGTAGCAGAAGCATACCATTTGATATTCTGCCCGGTAACTACTAAAGCACTTAAAGTATTTCCTAAATTAAAGCTTTGTACTGCCGCTCCAGTAGGAGCTGCTACTGCACTTGATTGAGTTACTGTCGCACTTACTGTTCCTGTACATCCGTTTGCATCAGTAATGGTTACTGTGTAAGTTCCTGCAGCTAAACCTGTACGGTCTTCTGTAGTGATTCCTCCTCCCCAGTTGAAAGTATAAGGTGCTGTTCCTCCCGTTGGAGTTAAGTTAATAGCTCCTGTAGAACCTCCGTTACATGCAATATTAGTAACTACTGTTGTTCCTGAAACCGCTGATGCAGGTTGAGTAATTGTTACTGTTCTCGTAATTGTACATGCATTAGCATCTGTCACTGTTACCGTGTAAATTCCTGCGGCTAATCCTGAAGCTGTTGCTGCAGTTCCACCGCTCGGTGACCATGAGTAAGTGTAAGGTGCTGTTCCTCCCGTTACAACAATATTTGCTGTTCCGTTAGATCCTCCGTTACATGAAATGTTTGTTTGAGAAGTTGTTGCACTCATTGCTGTTGGCTGAGTGATGGTTACCGTTCTCGTAATTGTACATGCATTTGCATCCGTTACTGTTACTGTATAAGCTCCTGCTGATAATCCTGAAGCTGTTGCTGCTGTTCCACCGCTCGGTGACCATGAATAAGTGTAAGGTGCTGTTCCTCCCGTTACAACAATACTTGCTGTTCCGTTAGTTCCTCCGTTACATGAAATGTTTGTTTGAGAAGTCGTTGCACTCATTGCTGTTGGCTGAGTTACAGTAGCACTTACTGTTCCTGTACATCCGTTTGCATCAGTAATGGTTACTGTATAAGTTCCTGCTGATAATCCTGTACGATCTTCTGTAGTGATTCCACCTCCCCAGTTGAAAGTATAAGGTGCTGCTCCTCCTGTTGGTGTTAAATTAATAGCTCCTGTAGAACCACCGTTACACGCAATATTAGTAACAACTGTTGTGCCTGAAACTGCTGATGCAGGTTGAGTGATTGTAGCACTAACTGTTCCTGTACATCCGTTAGCATCAGTAATCGTTACTGTATAAGTTCCAGCTGCTAAACCTGTACGGTCTTCGGTTGTGATTCCTCCTCCCCAGTTGAAAGTATAAGGTGCTACTCCTCCTGTTGGTGTTAAATTAATAGCTCCGGTTGAACCTCCGTTACATGCAATATTTGTAACAACTGTTGTTCCTGATATTGCTGTAGGTTGAGTGATGGTTACCGTTCTCGTAATTGTACAAGTATTTGCATCAGTTACTGTTACTGTATAAGCTCCTGCTGATAATCCTGAAGCTGTTGCTGCAGTTCCACCGTTTGGCGACCATGAGTAAGTATAAGGAGCAGTTCCTCCCGTTACAACAATACTTGCTGTTCCGTTAGTTCCTCCGTTACATGAAATATTTGTTTGAGAAGTCGTTGCACTCATTGCTGTTGGCTG
>NZ_FSRQ01000008.1 GCF_900143185.1 Chryseobacterium scophthalmum
AAATCTATGAGACTTTAAAAAAAACTGGCGGCGACCTACTCTCCCGCTTTCGCAGTACCATCGGCGCTAGAGGGCTTAACTTCTGTGTTCGGAATGGGAACAGGTGAGCCCCTCTGCTAAAACCACCCTAAAGGTTGTATATAAGATATCAGAAGATAGATTTCAGATCTCAGACTCACTGGTCTGTTATCTGATGTCTTACATCTGACATCTGTTTTAATCGATAAAAACATTCACAAAGAGGTAACCTTGCTGCACTTTCGTAGCACCATATCAGGCTATAAATCTACGGGTAATTAGTACTACTCGGCTATGACATTACTGCCTTTACACCTATAGCCTATCAACGTTGTCATCTCCAACGACCCTTAAAAGATGTCTCATCTTGAGGCGAGTTTCGCACTTATATGCTTTCAGTGCTTATCTCTTCCAAACGTAGCTACTCAGCGGTGCTCCTGGCGGAACAACTGATACACCAGAGGTTTGTTCAAATCGGTCCTCTCGTACTAGATTCAAGCCCTCTCAAACATCTAACGCCCGCAATAGATAGAGACCGAACTGTCTCACGACGTTCTGAACCCAGCTCGCGTGCCACTTTAATGGGCGAACAGCCCAACCCTTGGGACCTTCTCCAGCCCCAGGATGTGACGAGCCGACATCGAGGTGCCGAACCTCCCCGTCGATATGAGCTCTTGGGGGAGACTAGCCTGTTATCCCCGGAGTACCTTTTATCCTATGAGCGATGGCCCTTCCATACGGAACCACCGGATCACTATGTCCTGCTTTCGCACCTGATCGACTTGTAGGTCTCACAGTCAAGCACCCTTATGCCATTACACTCTACGCACGGTTACCAAGCGTGCTGAGGGTACCTTTGAAAGCCTCCGTTACTCTTTTGGAGGCGACCACCCCAGTCAAACTACCCACCACGCAGTGTCCTTCTAAAAGAAGTTAGGCTCCAAGTAAGTAAAGGGTGGTATTTCAACGTTGACTCCACAAACACTAGCGTGCCTGCTTCAAAGTCTCCCACCTATCCTACACATTACTTACTCAAAGTCAATACGAAGTTATAGTAAAGGTTCACAGGGTCTTTTCGTCCCATTGCGGGTACTCGGCATCTTCACCGAGACTACAATTTCACAGAGCTCATGGTTGAGACAGTGCCCAGATCGTTACACCATTCGTGCAGGTCGGAACTTACCCGACAAGGAATTTCGCTACCTTAGGACCGTTATAGTTACGGCCGCCGTTTACTGGGGCTTCAGTCAAACGCTTCGCATTGCTGCTAACGCCCTTCCTTAACCTTCCAGCACCGGGCAGGTGTCAGACCCTATACTGCATCTTTCGATTTTGCAGAGTCCTGTGTTTTTGATAAACAGTCGCCTGGGCCTTTTTACTGCGGCCACCATTGCTGATGGCGTCTCTTCTCCCGAAGTTACGAGACTATTTTGCCTAGTTCCTTAACCATGATTCACTCTAGCACCTTAGGATTCTCTCCTCGACTACCTGTGTCGGTTTTGGTACGGGTTGCTTCACTTCGGCTTTTCTTGGAAGCACTTTCCCTACAACAACTTCGCCCGAAGGCTAGGTCTTGACTATTCCGTCAGTCTCCAGTAAGTACGGCACTCCGTCCCCTTTTTAGTGTGAGCAAGTATGGGAATATTAACCCATTGTCCATCCACTACCCCTTTCGGGTTCGCGTTAGGTCCCGACTAACCCTCAGCTGATTAGCATGGCTGAGGAAACCTTAGTCTTTCGGTGAGCGGGTTTCTCGCCCGCTTTATCGTTACTTATGCCTACATTTTCTTTTCTGTCCGCTCCACCAAGCCTCACGACTCAGCTTCTGTGCAAACAGAATGCTCCCCTACCAGATATATCTAATGATATAAATCCATAGCTTCGGTACTCTATTTATGCCCGATTATTATCCATGCCGGACCGCTCGACTAGTGAGCTGTTACGCACTCTTTAAATGAATGGCTGCTTCCAAGCCAACATCCTAGCTGTCAATGCAGTCCAACCGCGTTGCTTCAACTTAATAGAGATTTGGGGACCTTAGCTGTTGGTCTGGGTTCTTTCCCTCTCGGACACGGACCTTAGCACCCGCGCCCTCACTGCCGTGGAACATTTATTAGCATTCGGAGTTTGTCAGGAATTGGTAGGATTTGACTCCCCCGCATCCAATCAGTAGCTCTACCTCTAATAAACTTATACACGACGCTGCACCTAAATGCATTTCGGGGAGTACGAGCTATCTCCCAGTTTGATTGGCCTTTCACCCCTACCCACAGGTCATCCGAAGACTTTTCAACGTCAACCGGTTCGGTCCTCCACTTTGTGTTACCAAAGCTTCAACCTGCCCATGGGTAGATCACAAGGTTTCGCGTCTAATACTACTAACTAAGCGCCCTATTCAGACTCGCTTTCGCTCCGGCTCCGGACCTGAAGTCCTTAACCTCGCTAGTAACATTAACTCGTAGGCTCATTATGCAAAAGGCACGCCGTCACCCAACTTGTGGGCTCCGACCGCTTGTAGGCGTACGGTTTCAGGTTCTATTTCACCCTTCTATTCGAAGTGCTTTTCACCTTTCCTTCACAGTACTTGTTCACTATCGGTCTTTCAGGAGTATTTAGCCTTGGAGGATGGTCCCCCCATATTCAGACAGGATTTCACGTGTCCCGCCCTACTCATTTATCACTTAAATATGCCTTTCATATACGGGGCTATCACCCTCTTTGGCTGTTCTTTCCAGAACATTCTATTAAACATATAAAAGCTTTTGGGCTAATCCGCGTTCGCTCGCCACTACTTACGGAATCTCTTCGATTTCTTTTCCTCCGGGTACTTAGATGTTTCAGTTCTCCGGGTTTGCTCTCCTTGCGGAGTGACATGTCTTCAACATGCCGGGTTGCCCCATTCGGACATCTCGGGATCAATTCGTGTGTGCCAATCCCCCGAGCTTTTCGCAGCTTACCACGTCCTTCGTCGCCTCTGAAAGCCTAGGCATCCGCCATACGCCCTTAACGATTTCTTTCCTAATATTATATTAGTTCAGTATTTTTTTGATAAACTTTCGTCTATCGATATTTTTATAAACTCGGCACTCGAAAGTGCTCGGTTATCTCTTTGTGATATCTTTACCGTTAATGTCAATGATCTTTGTTCTATTTCTGATCTAATTCGCAAAATATTGTTTTTGGCTCTATTTGCTTTTTTAAAATTAAACCATCAATGATGGTGGAGAATAAGGGAGTCGAACCCTTGACCTCCTGCGTGCAAGGCAGGCGCTCTAGCCAGCTGAGCTAATTCCCCTCTAGTCAGATGTTAGATCTTAGTAATTAGATATTAGTTTTAAACTAACCTCTAACTTCTAGTTTCTAACCTCTATTTTAATTAGTAGTCTCGGGCAGGCTCGAACTGCCGACCTCTACATTATCAGTGTAGCGCTCTAACCAGCTGAGCTACGAGACTCTCTCTAATTAATAATTATTAATTAATAATTGTTAATTATCTCTGTTCCCGTTTACTAATTTCTAGTGGGTTTTGTATTTTTATATTATATATCAACCAAATAAAAACTAAAGCTTCTCTTTAAGTAAGTACTTATGTATCTTACGATACTAATTTTGTTTATCGTCCTAAGACGCTCTAAAATGAGATGTTCCAGCCGCACCTTCCGGTACGGCTACCTTGTTACGACTTAGCCCTAGTTACTTGTTTTACCCTAGGCAGCTCCTGTTACGGTCACCGACTTCAGGTACCCCAAACTTCCATGGCTTGACGGGCGGTGTGTACAAGGCCCGGGAACGTATTCACCGCATCATGGCTGATATGCGATTACTAGCGATTCCAGCTTCATAGAGTCGAGTTGCAGACTCCAATCCGAACTGAGACCGGCTTTCGAGATTCGCATCCTATCGCTAGGTAGCTGCCCTCTGTACCGGCCATTGTATTACGTGTGTGGCCCAAGGCGTAAGGGCCGTGATGATTTGACGTCATCCCCACCTTCCTCTCTACTTGCGTAGGCAGTCTCACTAGAGTCCCCAACTGAATGATGGCAACTAGTGACAGGGGTTGCGCTCGTTGCAGGACTTAACCTAACACCTCACGGCACGAGCTGACGACAACCATGCAGCACCTTGAAAATTGTCCGAAGAAAAGTCTATTTCTAAACCTGTCAATTCCCATTTAAGCCTTGGTAAGGTTCCTCGCGTATCATCGAATTAAACCACATAATCCACCGCTTGTGCGGGCCCCCGTCAATTCCTTTGAGTTTCATTCTTGCGAACGTACTCCCCAGGTGGCTAACTTATCACTTTCGCTTAGTCTCTGAATCCGAAGACCCAAAAACGAGTTAGCATCGTTTACGGCGTGGACTACCAGGGTATCTAATCCTGTTCGCTCCCCACGCTTTCGTCCATCAGCGTCAGTTAAAACATAGTGACCTGCCTTCGCAATTGGTGTTCTAAGTAATATCTATGCATTTCACCGCTACACTACTTATTCCAGCCACTTCTACTTTACTCAAGACCTGCAGTATCAATGGCAGTTTCATAGTTAAGCTATGAGATTTCACCACTGACTTACAGATCCGCCTACGGACCCTTTAAACCCAATAAATCCGGATAACGCTTGCACCCTCCGTATTACCGCGGCTGCTGGCACGGAGTTAGCCGGTGCTTATTCGTATAGTACCTTCAGCTACTCTCACGAGAGTAGGTTTATCCCTATACAAAAGAAGTTTACAACCCATAGGGCCGTCGTCCTTCACGCGGGATGGCTGGATCAGGCTCTCACCCATTGTCCAATATTCCTCACTGCTGCCTCCCGTAGGAGTCTGGTCCGTGTCTCAGTACCAGTGTGGGGGATCACCCTCTCAGGCCCCCTAAAGATCACTGACTTGGTAGGCCGTTACCCTACCAACTATCTAATCTTGCGCGTGCCCATCTCTATCCACCGGAGTTTTCAATATCGACTGATGCCAGTCAATATATTATGGGGTATTAATCTTCCTTTCGAAAGGCTATCCCCCTGATAAAGGCAGGTTGCACACGTGTTCCGCACCCGTACGCCGCTCTCTCTATTCCGAAGAATAAATACCGCTCGGCTTGCATGTGTTAGGCCTCCCGCTAGCGTTCATCCTGAGCCAGGATCAAACTCTCCATTGTATGTTTGTCTGACTCACTCAAAGTTTTGACGCTTTAGTTTTTCCTTACTTGGTTGTATATTATTTTTCAATGATCTCTTCTCTCTCGCTTTTTACGATACCTACATTTTCTGTCGTTTTCAGTACCGATTTGCGTGTGCAAAAGTAAAACTTTATTTCTAA
>NZ_FSRQ01000009.1 GCF_900143185.1 Chryseobacterium scophthalmum
TACACAGTAACGATTACTGATGCAAACGGATGTACAGGAACAGTAAGTGCTACTGTAACTCAGCCAACAGCAATGAGTGCAACGACTTCTCAAACGAATATTTCATGTAACGGAGGAACTAACGGAACAGCAAGTATTGTTGTAACGGGAGGAACAGCACCTTACACATACTCATGGTCACCGAGCGGTGGAACTGCAGCAACAGCAACAGGATTATCAGTGGGAACTTATACAGTAACAGTAACGGATGCAAATGCATGTACAATCACTAGAACAGTAACAATCACTCAGCCTACAGCAATCTCAGGAACAACAGTTGTTACAAACATTGCATGTAACGGAGGTTCAACAGGAGCTATTAATTTAACACCAACCGGAGGAGCAGCACCTTATACTTTCAACTGGGGAGGAGGAATCACTACAGAAGATCGTACAGGTTTAGCTGCAGGAACTTACACAGTAACCATTACTGATGCAAACGGATGTACAGGAACAGTTAGTGCTACAATCACTCAACCTGTATCAGCGGTTTCAGGCACAACAGTAGTTACAAATATTGCATGTAACGGAGGTTCAACAGGAGCTATTAATTTAACACCAACAGGAGGAGCAGCGCCTTATACTTTCAACTGGGGAGGAGGAATCACTACAGAAGACCGTACAGGATTATCAGCAGGAACTTATACAGTAACCATTACTGATGCAAACGGATGTACAGGAACAGTAAGTGCTACTGTAACTCAGCCAACAGCAATAAGTGCAACGACTTCTCAAACTAACATTTCATGTAACGGAGGAACTAACGGAACAGCAAGTATTGTTGTAACGGGAGGAACTGCGCCTTACACTTACTCATGGTCTCCAACAGGAGGAACTGCAGCAACAGCAACAGGATTATCAGCGGGAACTTATACAGTAACAGTAACGGATGCTAATGCATGTACCATTACGAGAACGGTAGCCATCACTCAGCCAACAGCAATTTCAGGAACCACAGTAGTTACTAATATTGGATGTAACGGAGGTTCTACAGGAGCTATTAATTTAACACCAACAGGAGGAGCAGCACCTTATACTTTCAACTGGGGAGGTGGAATCACTACAGAAGATCGTACAGGATTATCAGCAGGAACTTATACAGTAACCATTACTGATGCAAACGGATGTACAGGAACAGTAAGTGCTACTGTAACTCAGCCAACAGCAATGAGTGCTACAACTTCTCAAACAAATATTTCATGTAACGGAGGAACTAACGGAACAGCAAGTATTGTTGTAACGGGAGGAACAGCACCTTACACTTATTCATGGTCACCAACAGGAGGAACTGCAGCAACAGCGACAGGATTAGCTGCAGGAACTTACACAGTAACAATAACGGATGCTAATGCATGTACAATTACGAGAACAGTAACAATTACTCA